>DAOVAK010000285.1 GCA_030671095.1 Deltaproteobacteria bacterium
ATTTAAAAGAATCTCAGGAGTGGGGAATGTATGGGGAAGAATTAGATAGCTTCTCCCGAGAATATTTTGAGGAGTCCCCTTCTGAAGGAATTCTCATATACAAAAGCATAGGATCAGGTGTTATTCTAGACAACAATGGGCTCATTGTGACAAATGCACATGTGGTTCAAAAGGCGAAGGATATTTATGTGGTGCTAAATGATGGCACCATTTTGCAGGCAGAAGTCATAGGAATGAACCAGAATGACGATTTGGCCATAATCAAAGCAGAGCTTCCTTATACGGTCAGAGAGGTAAGATTTGCAGATATTAATGATCTGATGATTGGGGAGACCGTCATAGCCATAGGAAACCCGTTCGGACTGGAGAACTCTGTCACTGTAGGCGTTTTAAGCGGAAAAGATAGAGCATTTTCAAGTGAGCGCTGCGCTTATGTCTGTTCAGGACTGCTGCAGATTGATGCCCCCATAAATCCCGGCAATAGCGGCGGCGCTCTCTTAAACCTTGACGGAGAACTCATCGGCGTAAATCTGGCAGTCGTTCAGAGTGCTGAGAGCATCGGGTTCGCAGTCCCTGTAGACAAAATAGTGAACCTGCTGAAGATATATAAATAAAGACTATTTCCTGCTTTTGTAGAATTTTACCAACCCGAGCACATCTTTAGCCACAAAACGACCTATGGTGCCAGAACTATAACATGCAACTTCTATAGTCTTGTCGGGTCGGATGAGAAAATTGGTCGCATGAAGAAATTTCCTCTCCTTCTCGTAATAGGCTCCCGTAATCTCTGAAACCTTCTCGGGGTCAAGGCCATAACCAACGGGAAAGGTGACTTTCACCTTCTCAGCAGTCTCCTTAGCCTTTTCGATGGGATCCACCGAACCAGCAATCAGAGCAATCTCTTCCGCATCAAATTCCTTGATAGCCGATTGAAAATCAGCTAACTGCTGATTGCAAAAAGGTCACCAGAAACCTCTATACAATATAAAAACAGCATACCCGTTTCCGAAATCTCTCGGAAGCGAGAGCTTATCGCCCGAGATCGTTTCGAGTGCCAATTCAGGGAATTTGTCATTGGCATCCAAGAACACTTCACCTATTTTAGCCATCCTTAACTCCTTTCTTTAAATGTGAAACCTGAACCTCACCTTAGTATTTGTAAGCTAGCAGCCCTTGAATACATAAGTAAATAAGGTGAAACCCGTATTTTTGTAGAAGATTATATGTATTTTTGTCTTGCTCTTTGTTCCATCCTGCGTAGCAGTATAATATGCCCGGGCGTTTCATAAACACGGATTTGTGGTTGTTTGCAAGAAACGTCTATGGTATTTAAGTCTTATAAGGGAGGTTTTACACAAATGCTCTATGGAGGCATGAATTTTCCTATCAAGCCAGTCTTAGAGGAAATTGAGGCCATTGCTGAGCTGGGATTTGACTACCTGGAGTTGGCCATGGACCCTCCTCAGGCTCACTACAAGATGGTCAAGCAGCAGAAAGATGAGATACTGAGGGCCTTAGAGCGATACAATATGGGGCTCGTTTGCCATCTTCCCACCTTCGTCTCCACAGCAGATCTAACCGATAGCCTAAGGGAAGCCTCGCTGAATGAAGTATTGGAATCTCTTCAGGTTGCGGCCGATCTTCGATCCCTCAAGGTTGTTTTGCACCCAAGCTATATAACGGGACTCAGCCTCTTAGTGATGGATCAGGCAAGAGAGCGTGCCTGGATGAGTCTTGAGGCCACTGTGGAAAAGGCTGATCAACTCGGCCTCTCCCTTTGTATCGAGAATATGTTTCCCCTGACAAATTCGCTTGTGGAGCCTAAGCACTTTGTCCCCGTCTTTGAGAGCTTTCCCTCACTCAAAATGACCCTCGACGCAGGGCACGCCCACATACAAAGCAAAGGCAACAAACGGGTGCTTGATTTTATCAAGAGGTTTGGCAACCGAATTGAGCATATCCACGCCAACGATAATTTTGGCAAGGAGGATAATCACCTTCCCATCGGCGCAGGAACGGTCGATTTCCCCAAGATTACCAGGGCCCTTAAGGGAATCGGTTACGATGAGACAATCACCCTCGAAGTCTTTTCGAGAGACAGAGACTATCTGAGGATAAGTCGGGAAAAGTTGGCTGCCATGTTCGCCGCTCCATGAGGGCATGGAAATACAGAACCTTAGCCCTGCGAATCAGGTTTCTATAGTCAAAATCAAGAGAGCCGATGTTACCCTTTCCCAACCTAAGTCCAACCTTGTTCAAGATCGGTCCGATTCAGATCCGCTGGTATGGCCTCATGTACTTGTTCGGCTTCCTCGCCGCTTACTTTCTTATCCGCATTCAGCCACGGGCCCGCCGTCTCGGACTTCAGGGAGCATTGCTTCAGGATCTCATTCTCTTCCTGGCCCTTGGCCTCATCGTCGGAGCCCGCATCGGGTATGTTTTCTTCTATCAGTTCTCCAATTTAGGCGATTACCTGAGAAACCCACTAGAAATCATCGCCATCTGGCATGGGGGCATGTCCTTTCATGGCGGCCTGATAGGCGCTATTGCAGCGGGCATCCTCTTCTGCCGTTGGCGGAAGTTACCCCTCTGGGAGGTGGCCGACACGGTCATCGTCACGGCCCCCATAGGCCTTTTACTTGGAAGGCTTGGCAATTTCATCAATGGTGAACTCTACGGCCGTCCCAGTTCTGTGCTTTGGGCCATGGTTTTTCCCGGGGGTGGTCCCATACCCCGGCATCCCTCCCAGCTCTATGAAGCTGCCCTAGAGGGCCTTGTATTATTCCTGATCCTCTGGGTGCTGAAGGATCTTCGATTCCGCCCGGGTGCCATGGTTTGCCTGTTTCTCGGGGGCTATGGTATACTAAGATTTTTGGTAGAATTCTTCCGGGAACCTGATCCCCAGATCGGGCTTTTCTGGGGCGTGCTTTCCATGGGACACTTGCTCTGCCTTGCCATGATTCCTACAGCATTCATCCTCTGGGCGCTTCTGCCTCGCCATCCCAAAACACGCTAACAGGGCGTCCGCACTGGGCTGAAAACACTGACCTGAAAAGTGCCGTCAATTCTTGGTAAATTTGCATCCGTATAAACTCTATGTGTTGGTAACGGTCAAATGTGTTGGCATTTGGTATTGTTTAGCCGGAGGGAATGCCGGTCTCCGGCGGGAGGAGATTGGCATTGCCGAAGGATGGGCTGGCCAATTATGACCTCCTTTTCAAAAAGATTGTGCCAACCCTTTTGAACACTAGTAATATTAATATATTGATAATAATTGGTTTTGAATTATATTAGCTAAAATATAACGTCTGATGGAGATCAAATATGGAACAGCCCATTAGGGATTACCCCTTTCGCAGCGTGCTCAGTCTTGAGCCACTTATTGACTACCTGAATCGGTCAGTGCAGGATTCTCAAGAGGCAAGGCTTTGCCAGATGCAAAACCTTCAGGAAATGCTGAGAGAGGCACCAGAGCTGTACGGCCCGATTGAGAATCTCACCATATTGGAACGCCACCGGGAGCTCGTACAGATGCTCATGGGCTTTGTGTTTCCGCCGCTTTACTGGGACACCGAGGCGTTTGGAGCCATCATTCCCTTCTCCATGAAGCCCTTTTTCGTCTCCCCACAATTCCAGCGGCTCTTCCTTGATCAAGACGGATCTTTGCACGGACGGCTCAATCTAGATGACGAGATGTTCCACAGGGGACGAATCATCAGGGCCTATCTGTTTATCTTGGAGGAGTTCTACGGTATTCACCAAAGCCTCGACTACCCCATTATTCGCATCGTGCCTGATTCTGAGACCGGTTTGGATCGGCATTTCAAGATGAACTTGGACTTCCGCTTCGTGCGACCCCATGCCGTCAAAGAGCCCAAAACCCTTACAGAGGATGAGCGTGCATTTATTTTGGAGCACTTGACCGAACCCGAAGTCCTTCGAGAAATTCTTCCTCCAGAGGACTTTGAGTTGCACGGGTTTACTATACTGCATGGTGTAGACGTGACAGAATCTGAGGTCTTATCTGCCTTAGAAAGGGATCTCATTGACCAAGAGTCCATCGTTTCCGAGGGGGGAGTCATGCGCCTTCAAGAGAGGCTCCGAACCCTCTTCCGCCGCCCAGACCTGATCGCTGGCCTAGACGCTATTCAAGGGGATCAGGTCCTTCAACTCAGCTCAGCATGCGAGATGAGCCATTGTTGCATCTTCCAGGACACACGCCATATCCCTATATCCGAGTTTGAGGGAACCTTTTATGAAAAGGCTTTGCAGGGAAAAGAAATAATCCGTATCCCTGATATTCGTGAGGAGTGTTGTTCACCTAAGCAGTCGGAAGAAGCAATGCTCAAAATGGGAATCAGGTCATTCCTGATCGCACCTCTCTATTACAAGGAGGAGCTTATCGGCGTTCTACATCTTGGGTCTCCTCGACCTAGAGACTTGGGGCCCTTGGATGCTCTGCTCATGCAGCAGATCCAACCCCTTTTCTCCATGGCTATCAAAAAGGCCTTGGATGACTTTGACGTCCAGGTCCAGGGCCTCATTAAAGAGAAATGTACCGCCATCCATCCGTCAGTGGAATGGCGTTTCCGTAAGGCCGCCTTCAATCAATTGGAAGACCTTCGTATGGGAAAGGCATCGGAGATCGAGCCCATCGTCTTCAAGGATGTTTACCCTCTTTACGGCATCTCTGACATCCGCGGGTCGGCCCAAGAGCGAAATCGGGCTATCCAGAAGGATCTGAT
>DAOVAK010000828.1 GCA_030671095.1 Deltaproteobacteria bacterium
AGCTGATGAAGGTAGACATTGGCCAGCAGAGGACTTAGCACTGCCCCTTGGGGGGTTCCCTTGATAGGGTTCCAGCACTCCATATCCTCTATGATCTCCTGGTTAAGGAAGCATTCTATCAAGGTGAGAATCTTTCCATCACCTACTTTCTCCCTTATGCGAACCATAAGAAGTTCATGGGGAATCATATCAAAATAACTCTTGATATCAGCATCCACCACCCACGTATACCCTTCTTTTAGTAGCCGGGTCACTTCTCTCAGTGCATCTTTACACCTCCGCTCCGGTCTGAACCCATAACTGCTTGGGAGAAATTCTCTCTCGAAGATTGGCTCCAGAACCATTTTCAGAGCGGTCTGAACTATGCGGTCCTTGACGGTCGGTATCCCCAATGGACGCAACTTCTTCCTATCTTTAGGAATGTGCACCCGTCTGACTGGGGATGGCCGAAAGGTTCCCTTGCGGAGATCCTTTTCCAACTCCTCCAAGTAAACCTGCGCATTGCATCGAAAGCGCTTAATACTGATTTTGTCTACTCCTGCAGCACCTCTATTGGAGGCCACTTTCTTCCAAGCTGCTTTTAAGGTTCGTGGATTGTAGACTTTATCGATCAGGCTGTACCATTTACCTCCTTTCACCCCGTTAACCAGGGCTGCCAACATGCGTTTCGTCCATACCACTGCTTCCACCCACTCCCATCCAGAGGGATTGTAGGCTTCTTCCCCTTGTTTAGCCGTTTTCGGCACTAACGGGGCATATTCAAATGTAAACTCCATTTGCCTTGGTATCGACATCTCACATCCTTCCTTCCTACCCCCCTTCCCTCGTCCTGGGTTTAATCTCCAGGATTTTCGGTACCTCTCGGTTACCTACGGTACTATGAGGGCTCTGATTCCTGCCGCCCGTCACCCCAGGCCGCAGACCTCCCCACTTACTGCGTTTTACCTTCCTGTCGTTCAACCTCCAACCACGTGATGTCTCCGATCATCGCTTTGTCCGCTACTTCAGCGTGACCGGTGCTTTTCAGGCTTCACCCTACAGTTGGGGGCTCGCCAGTACATCCCGCCGAATCGAGTTCGTTATCCTGCAGACCGACAGTTCGCCTCCGGTTGCTTCCCACCCCGCCTCGCAGCGACGCAGTTACCTTCAGCTACGGAGCTGTAGCATACTCCGATACGGACTTTCACCGTACTGATAAATCGCCATCGTGGGCGCACAACTGAACCGCTTCGCGGAATTATTTTATAATCATCCCGCCGAAACATTTCCATCCTCACAGTCAATTATAATCTTCCGATTTAGCCACTAATCTATTACAATACCTCCCTGGCAGAAATGGTTTCTGCATTTTTTATTAACTGTTTATCAAGGAGGTACAATTATGAAGAAGGATCTCAAAACTCAATTTCTTAACCACATGACACTACAACGATTTTCTCATCACACAAAAGACAATTACATGAGAGGTATTGAGGGATTAGCACAATTTCATCAGCAGGACCCGGACACATTGACAAACGATCAAATTCAGGAGTATCTTCTCTA
>DAOVAK010000519.1 GCA_030671095.1 Deltaproteobacteria bacterium
TGATATTAAAGTAGGCCCAGGTGGATATGCTGACCAGCAGGATCAGACCAACCCAGAAGATCAGCCGGAAACTGAGCGTGTGGTGGATGTTAAGAAAACGACCCAATTTTGCCCACCATTAAGGTTTTCTGAAGACGCTTCCGAACATATATCCCGCTAACTAAGTAGGTAATTTAGTTAAAGATTATCACGATTCCCCCATGGGGACAAGGTGCAATCACTCCTCTTCCTCTTTCGGGATCATCTCCTCAGGAATCTCCATATGTTCAGAAATCGCCTCCTTGAAGTGTATCGCCTTGAAGTCCAGTTCATAGGTCTTTACCAGGTCTCTTATCTGGTCTATGCAGTTGTGACACGGGACAAAAACGATTTTGGCACCCGTTTCCTTGATCTGATCGGCCTTGATCATGCCGCATTTTAGGCGGTGTTTTTTCATTTCACCACCCATGGGCATGGCACCGCCTCCGCCGCCACAGCAGTAATTGTAGTTGCCCTGGTATTTCATGGGCCGGAAGTCCTCTGAAAGCATCTCGGCCAAGGCCCGGTTTTTCTCGGCGAGACCGCCGCTGCGCACCACATTACACGGATCCTGTACAGTGGTAGGCTCTTTTATCTTTTCCCTTAATTTTATCCGGCCGTCCCGAATGTAATCGTGAAACAGTTCCACGGAGTGGATGACTTCTTGTTTTGGGGTATATCCCAACCAGGTGGGCGCTTCGAACCGAAGCGCTCTATAGGCGTGGCCTCATTCAGTGATGGCGACTTTTTCCACCTCCAACTCCTCAGCCCGCTTAAAGGTGTTTTCTACGATCATCCTGGCGGTCTTTACGTCACCACAGAACATGGCCAGATTGGTATCATCCCAGCCCGATTCACTTGGAACCGTCCAGTCTTCACCCGCCACATGGAATATCTTGGCCACCTCCATGATATCCTGCGGGTAAAATTTGGGTTCCCTCGCATTGACCGTATACATGATCTTGGCGCCCTTTTTGTCGATGGGAATCTTAAGGCCAACCAACTCTTCAGCCATCTCTTCTTCGCACCATTCTATGGTTTCTACCCAGTCCTCCTTGCTAACCGCCATCTGGTTCCCAAATTCCTTATAGTTCTCCACCGCCCGAAGAAGGCCCTCAGGGGCCATGCCCTGGGAAAGGAGAAGGCCGCGCAGCATGGATATCAACAGGGCAATATCTATCCCGAACGGACAGTAAAGGGTGCAGCGCCTGCACATGTTGCACTCATGATAGACCGTGTCATAGACCTTCTGGAGGTATTCTCTGTCCACTTTGCCTTTTTTCCTGAGAATCTCCTTTATGAACCTCACTTTGTACGCGGGAATCATCTTTGGGTCCTTCCCGCTGGCATTATAGTAATGGCAAGTGTTGGCACAGAGTCCGCAATGGGCGCATATGTTCAGCCACATCTTGAATCGAGCCCCGATTTTCGGTTTCAGGAAATCCACAATTTCTTCTGGATTTATCTCTTTGGTCACTTCCATTTGTTTTGCTTCTTCAGCCATAACTAAGCTCCTCAATGAGTTAGTGGTATTTGAAAAGGTTTGTCGAATCTATACGGAATACTCGCGCCTCCCAAATTCGATCGCAGTCGCCCCCCGTGAAAAGAAAAAGAGGATGAAATGTGAGAGTTTGGTGAAGGGTATCAGAATGAGTAACAGCTCGGCCGAAACCATATGCATAAGCTGCATGTTCTCCGCAAAGAACCCGATGCCATCGAGCGTACCATGGGTCAGGAAGTAGCCTGTCATGAAGGGCAGGGCCGTAATAACGAGTATAAAATAGTCTGAAAACGTGGAGAGCAGGCGAATATCTGCAGAGAAGATCCGTCTTAGCAAAAAGAAGATGGCAATGGCGAGAAAAATGAGGGTCATCCAGTCCGCCAGACCATCGGGAATCGGCGTCCAGGACCACTCCAGGCGGGATTCCTCCCAAAGGGAAATATGGCCAGACAGCCAGATGGGCACCAGAATCAGGCAGATATGGAATATGTAAGCCAGTGGCCAGAAAACGGGGTTTTTTGCCACGTCCTTGTTGATAGGTAACAACCAGCGCCCAAAGGTGGCCAGGACATATTTCCACCTAAAATGTTGGTAAATGATTTTGTCCGTCTTCCGTGAGACGGAAAAGAAGAGGGCAGCCCTGAGGAGGCTGCCGATAATGAAAGTCAAAAAGGCAATCCACAACATAGGGCCTTCCACAAATGAATAGAAATCCATGATAACTCCAATCTCCTTCCATTAATTGATAATCATTTCTCAAAACCCAACCTTGGAAAGCCGCAAAACCAAAGGCGCAAGGCTTGCCACGATGAGAACCGTGGCTTTTGATGCTTTTGTGGAACCGCTATCTATACTGTAATCATAGGAATAGTATGAATTAAAAACCTATTTAGGGACACAATAGTGAAACCTGGGTTTACCAATAGATCTGTAAACCCTGATATGATCTTGATTTGGGCCGGACTTGTTGTCGTACAGGGTCCCTCCTCGGAAAATATCCCTCAGATGGCCTTTTTCACGCTCTCAGTAGTCCCTGAATAATAAGGCCCAAAAAAGTAAAACCAAGGATTGGAGAAGGAACTTGGTTGTACTACAAAGTGGTTAGCCATCGACTGGCTGGAAATCTATTACAGGACTAATAATTACACACATATAATATATGGAGTCAATAGGAAAGTAGAAGTTCAGTTTCTCTCGGCTTTGTAAAATGAAGGATCCATTTGATCATGAGGGAGGAATAGATGCCGCTGGCAAACATCGGAGATATTCAAATCTATTATGAGGAATATGGTGAAGGGCAAGCCCTCATAATGATCCTCGGCGTTTGAAAGGCAAATATAGGCCAATGTCACACACGACATCAGGGGCCAGCTGAACCGAATCTCTGTGCCCACCTTAATCCTGGTGGGGAAGCAGGACGAGCTAACACCCCCTAGGATGGCAAAAGAGCTGAAAGCACAAATGCCCGACGCAAAACTGCTCATCTTCGAGCAGGGAGGTCACGGCCTATAT
>DAOVAK010000305.1 GCA_030671095.1 Deltaproteobacteria bacterium
CACAAATGCCACAACCTTTGCACCATTCCCTATTGACTTGTACTTTCTTCTTTTTCTTCTTCTCAGTCATAGAGCGTTTATTTGTCCTTTGCCGCCATTTCCATTATAGAGATAAGATATGATAGAGAGAGCGAAGCGAACTGGGTTCGCTTCGCTCACAATTTGGCTCAAGAAGTCTCTAGCAGGCTGCGGAAAAACCTCAACACGCTGTCACTCCCGCCCCCGCCTTCGCGGGGATAGACTCCGGCGGGAGTCCAGACCATAAGGGAATCACTGGATTCCCGCTGCAGTTTATCCCGCACTTGATGCGGGGCGGGAATGACATAAACGGATGGTCATAGGCTTTTTCGGCAACATGGTAATAGGAAAATATCGAGCTTTCCATTTGCCCGAAGTTTTAATATATCATATTTAGTATATTCCTCAAAGACTTTCCATATATTATACCATAAGGCAGTTCCTAAAGAAGAGGTACGGGCTGGAGTGAGGCGTTTTTTCTTGGCTCTGTCTTGCTCCTTTGTTATTTTCCTTTCTTCTTAAACCATACATTTTATTCTTAGGGAGGTTCATATTAAAGTTGCTATTGATTATATGAGGGAACTCTGCAAACACATTCTGTTATCACACGGTCTTACTGAGGAAGAGGCAACGATCATTGCGGATGATTACCTGGATGCGGAGATGCGCGGGAAGCCATCTCATGGTTTAAAGGCTTTTTCTGTCGTGGTGGAAGATAGCAAAAATCGGGAAAAAGCCACAGTAGACTTGGAGCGAGGACCGGTTATTCTGTACGAAGGGAATGGGGATATAGGCCATCTCGTGGCCCATGAAGCAATCCGTTGGGCAGAGAAGAGCTGTCAAGATCATGGGGTCGCCATCGTGGGCATGAGAAATATCAAGCGGTTCGCCACGCCGGGTACGGTTGCCCGTCGGGCCACAGAAAAGGGGATGATCGCCCTCGTTTTCGAATATGGCGGACAGGCATTTATGGCCCCATACGGAGCCGCAGAAGCGGTGATCTCCACTAACCCCATCGGCATTGGAATTCCCACTGACGACGCACCACTCATCCTGGACATGGCCACCTCGGAAAGGGCCTTCTATTTTATAGCTCTTGCTAAGACCCTCGGACAGGAGATCCCAGAGACGTGGGGAATTGACAGTAGTGGACAACCTGTAACGGATCCATCCCAAGTGACAGCCGTATTACCCTTTGGTGGGTATAAGGGCTATGCCCTGGCTGTGATGCTTGAGATTATGACCGGCCCATTCCTGGGGGTGGATGTGGGATTGAAGGGAGATCTTTCTCAACGGGGAGCGCTCTGTCTCTTTTTCTCCCCGTCACTGTTCGGCGTGGACACAGAAGCGTTTAACGCCAGAGTGAATACCTTTATTAATAATATAAAGAACGCTAGAGTTGCTGAAGGGCATGAAGAGATCTTCGTGCCGGGCGAGCAGGGAGAGAAGAGACGCCGCAACTGCATACAGGAGGGTGTTATTGAATTCGATGAAGAGGCATTCAATCAGTTAAAAGCCCTCGAGAGAGCGTCAGGCTCGAAAGAATAAGCTCCGGCTCGTAAGGCTTACAAGAGGTCATTGCGAGGAGCAGAGCGACGAAGCAATCTCTTCCTTGTCATGAGATTGCTTCCCCCCGAATGAATCGGGGGTCGCAATGACGGCACCATAGAGGGCTTCTAGCTCTTTCCTAAATTCCCAGCTCCTCTCTCTTGTCCGGGTCAGGGCCGCCGGAGGAGTCCCATCCTCGCGCTTCGTAGTACTGCTTCATCATCTTGTCTAAGGGGGGGAGGTTCCCTTTGGACAGACCCTCCTTTTTCGCCGTACTGAGCATCCGCTCTGGGAGGATATCCATATCGGGCGTGACGCCCCAACGCAAGTTCAGCAACCTTTTCACATTAAAAATGCGTTCGCCTGCCAAAAGGAATTCTTTATAGTCCATCTCCGTTCCCGTGACCATCTCAAACCATCGCGCTAGGTCCTTCACCTTCACACCGCCAAAAAGGTTGAACTTGCAAACGCTCAGGCTGTCATAGATGGCCATGAGGTTCTGCAGGTCTGCCACCATCTTCCCCTTTTCGGTTCCAAGCCGGTCTGGCACCTCATGGATACCCAGGGAGGGCTCTGTGACCGCCCTCTCAAAGACATGCGTAAAACCCTGAAGGTGGCAGGCTCCCCGGTTGGATGTGGCGAAGCCCAGTGCCGTGGAATTGTAGGCCCTGGGGTCATGGGCCGGAAATCCCAGGCCCTTAACCTGCATGGCCATGTCTCTGGCCTCTGGGGATAGCTCTTCCAGTATTCTGCGATAACCCTGTGCGAGAAACTTGCCAAATCCCCTGCCTTCACCCATCTGTTGGATCAACTCCAGGGCAACATCACCATCTCCCCACCGAGGTTCTATACCCTCTAAAAGATGGGATGGCAGAAGGCCCTTTTCAAAGGCCTCCATGGCAAAACCGAGCAGAGAACCGGTCTCAATCACATCCATCCCCAGACGGTTGCAGGCCTCATTCATCCTTTGGACCGCCCGGATATCATCCACCAGGAGATTGGCACCCAGAAGGGCCAGGGTCTCATACTCAGGGCCGCCTGTTAGTCCTGTCTTGGGATCGTTACTCGCGTCCTTTCCCACGGTCCTTCCACAGCCCAAGACGCAGCCTGCACACCTGTAATTTTGAATGAAAAGGGTCTCTTCCATGGATGGCCAGCCGATTTTTTGAGCCCCTTCTGGCCACCGATCCTGAGCATAATTCTTGATGGGGAATGAGCCTAATTCCTCCTGGGGAATGACGATGCCAGGGGTCCCAGCCCTACGAAGGGGGGCTGACATCTCCTGAATGGATTTCATCATTCCTTCGATATCCTTAAGGAGATTCTGTCTACGTGCTATGGGAATTTTTTTCTTGCCAAACACCGCCATTGCTTTCAGATTCTTGGCCCCCATCACTCTACCCAGACCGCACCGTCCCGCGGCACGGCCATGTGGGCCATCGGTCATCACAGAGGCAAGGTTTGCACCATTTTCACCAGCCGGACCAATACAAGAGACGACCGCCTTGGGGTGTGTCTCTCCTTGGAGTATGGTCTGGGTATCAAAGGTATCTTTCCCCCTCATGTGAGAAGCATCTCGGATTTCCACACCATCATCAGTGATCCATAGGTACACAGGTCCTTTTGCCTTGCCGAAAACTCGGACACCATCCACCCCAGCCCTCCGGAGCATGACTCCCCAAGTCCCTCCCACGTTGGCTTCTCCCCAGAATCCTGTCAAAGGACTCCGCCCTGCAACACCATGCCTCCCCGAGCTGGTGGCCGGGGTTCCTGTAAGTGGACCGGTCATGGATAGTAGATGGGCCGCTGGGTCCAACGGGTCCGGATCCTCCGGGCCCTCCTTCCATAGCAAACATGCGGCAAGGCCAGTACCTCCGATAAATCGTTGAATCGTCTCGCTGCTTATGGAGCGAGTGTCCGTTTCACCTTTGGTGAGATCCACATCAAGAAGCCTGAAGTTGTAACCATCCATTTCGTTTACTCCTTTTCTTTTGCTCTGCATGAACCAGCAGGTAATCGAATAACTAACCACCCTGGAGGGGATGGAGGAATTTCAGGCTATCGCCGTCGCTAACCATCTCATCCAGCCTGGCTATGTGATCATTATGGATGATGAGTGCACGAAACCGTATCTCTTCTTCCCCTGTAACTTCCCCTAAATAGGTTTTGAAATGATCATCGCTGCTGACCAAAGAGTGAATGAGGTCTTTGACTGTTGAACCTTTTTCAAAGGCCATGGTGGTCTCATCCTTTGTCGTCTTTCTCGAAAAAGGGGGGAAAAGCGTGATCTTTACGTTAATCTTTTTTGAAACGGGCCTGTGGGGCATTTCCCTCTCTACAAAACTCTTCTTTAAAGGCGCCCCATTCTAGGGGAGTGTCCTTATTTCTGTCAATACACCTTTACTCCTTGACGACCTTCGACCCCAGGGCATTTTCCAAATTCTTTACAAATTGGTTCTCAATCTCCTCCCTCTTTGTTTTTATGACGGCCTCATATATTCTCCTCATTTGACCTACTGCATCTGCCTTCATGTGGAAATGGATTCGGGTTTCATTGGGGCCCATCTCCTCCAGGTCCAAAATGAGGTGTATGTTAGTCACCGTACCTGTAGCCACTTTCCCAAACTTCCGCATCATGTCACCCGCCTCAGACACCCCTTTTGCCTCAAGATGCCGATTGTCCCTTCTTTCGGTTATACTCACCTTGGCCTTGTTGTCTAGGGGTATCAAACCGAGCTTTATTCGGAGATCACAGGCCACAGTGTTATCATCTATCACTTGGTAGCTCGTGCAAGTCGGTACGCAGCCCGCGACCGTGTTAATATCATTGAAAAGATTCCAGATGGTATCGACGTCTTTCTCTGCGCGCATAGTGCTTTCAATGGTTATCATCTTCGCTCCTCCCGGTTATATTTGTTATCCGTTATTCGACTGCTGCTAATCGCTATTTTTATGCGCCAGAGCCAGATTT
>DAOVAK010000457.1 GCA_030671095.1 Deltaproteobacteria bacterium
GATCTTCAGGAACTTCGGCACCTGTATCCACTTGCAGTTCTCCTGAATCATCAATCTTAAGATCACCCAGGTCAAGAGCAACCTCCTCGTCCTCTCCTGCGACCGGTTCAGCATCAAGGTCGAGGGCTAGCTCCTCTTCTGCAAGCGGTTCAGCATCCAGGTCAATAGCTAAGTCCTCTTCTGAAGCTGTTTCAGCCTCTTGGGGTGCGGGCACTTCATCAAGCTCTGAGACGAGAGATTCAAGATCCGTGTCGGCCGCCTCAGCTTCAGCGACTGGCTCATCCATCTCTACCCCTTCACCCAATCCAGAGTCATCGAGGGACAAATCCTCCAGATCGATTTCCAATTCGTCTCCTTCAGTGGCAGGTTCCTGTTCGGTTACGCTTGCGGTTCCACTCTCTTCGGTGGGGAACTCCCCAGAATCCATGGATAGGACTTTTTCATCGCCTCCCAGTTCAAAATCTGTAACGGATTCCTCAGAGGCAATTTCAACATCTCCCGCCGAGGGCTCCAGTTCAGCCGAATCAAAGGCCGAGACCACTCCTTCTGTTGGTTCGCCTTCCGCAACGCCTTCCGATTCAAAACCCATATCCAAATCTTCACCATCGTCGAACCCCACTTCACCGCTATCCAGGGCTCCAGAGTCCTCAAACGACAGCTCCCCGCTATCCACGGTCCCAGAATCCTCAAAACCCAGCTCACCGGTGTCTATACCTGTAGATGTACCCACGTCAACGCTAGTACTGGAATCATCTGCCTCTCCGATCAGTATTCCAAGCAGGGCAGGCGCTTCGGGGCGAAAAGAAGGAATATGCAATTTGGCTTGCTCGACAGCGATGTCTTTGCTGCATTTAGGACATACCTGGTTAAAATCAAAACTAATATAACCGCATTTAGGACATTTCATTTTAAACTCCTAATTTGAGATGGCCAAGAATAAATCTTGGATATAATTGCATAATTTTCGCTATTGGTCAAGTATTTAGTATCTCTGATAATTATACGTCTCGGGAATTGTACAACTTGGTAAGAACATAGGTATTTTTTTCGAGGCCTCTTCTCCTGCCTAGCACATGCCTGCCCGCCATTGCTCTCGCGCAGGCGAGGCAGGCGGGGAATAATGGCCCGCCCTGGCGCGACTTGAGTGGAAACATTTTTGTCACTGTCATATTTGCGAAGCGGCGCCCATAAAACTCTGGCCTTGCAAGCCAGGTCTGGGCCAGGGAATGGTGGAAACTGGGGACCCGCTTGCGGGGACTGAGCGGAGTGAAGCGAGCGCGAAGAATATTGGAATGTTGATTTTAACCCGCCATAGTGCTTTGGCGGGTCAAAAGAAGGTTACGCATTTATTATCCTATTTGACCTTCCTGTCTACAAGGATTTCACCAGTAACCCATTTTTCCATTTTTCCACAACCCAGGATTCCATCATTCTCTCCGAGGCGTAGGCTCTACGAGCCGGAGGCCATTTCTCCAACAGTCCCTCCGGGGCGTAGGCCCTACGGGCCGGAGGCCAATTGCGGAGTGAAACGGAGCTAAGTTCTGTCTTATATTCTAAACTGATTTTCTCAGGGCCAGCCAGAAGTTGTCCTTTCCGCTTAGACCTTGCCCACATACACCCCTTCATAGTCCAGGGTGCTCAGAGGATCTTCGTGAGAGAAAAGTTGCGCCTCAACAATTTCACCAATGAAAAGGGAATGATTCCCTGGCGAATGGTTTTCACGGACCAGACACTCAACATAGCCGAGACATTGTTTTAAAATGGGGCAGCCCGTTTTACCCCGCACCCACTGCATTGAGGCGAACTTAGCCTCCGGATTAGGCCCTTTGAAGCGATTCAAGAAATCTTTCTGGTCTTTGGAGAGGATGTGCAGAGCAAAGCTTCCGCTTTGTTGAATTAATTGATGGGAATATCGGTTCGGATGAACGGCTACCATGACAAGCGGTGGATCATAAGAGATCTGAGAGACCCATGAGGCGATCATGCCGTTGATCTTCTTTTGATGATGGGTGGTCAGCACATATATTCCATATGTCATGCTCCCAAGGGCCTGCAACCATCTTTCATCCATCTCTACGCCTCTCTTTGTCTTTCTCTATGCAAGTCTTGATAGCTTTCCTTGCAAGTTCATCACAACGCTCGTTCTCCTCATGCCCGGAGTGGCCTCTAATCCACGCCCATTCTATCTCATGGGGTTCACTCAATTCCGAAAGCATTTCCCACAGATCCCTATTCAGTACGGGTTTCTTTTTTGAATTCATCCAGTTCTGTCTGATCCACCCCGGCATCCATTCCGTCATCCCTTTAACCACATAATTTGAATCGGTCATCACCCTTATCTTGCATGGCCTCCTTAACCGCCGTATAGCCTCAATAACGGCCATCAACTCCATGCGATTGTTGGTGGTATGGAGCTCACATCCGGAAATCTCTTTCACCTCTTTTCCATACCTTAAGATAGCGCCGTAACCGCCGATGCCGGGATTCCCACTGCAGGCACCATCAGCGAATATCTCCACGATGTTCTCTTTTCTCATATTCATTGCTTAACCTTTTTCACTGTACCACAGTTCCACTTCTGATGGTATGATGAAAACCCTTTTGGGATCCGGTAGACGGGTGTTGTCGTCATGAAGTCATCTATGAGTCTTAACGTGGGAGATTATGATGTCAGGGGAACATGCAATTATCGATCTTTTTGAGGTTATTAATAGGCGTGACCTGAATAGGTTCAACGATTTGCTTACAGAGGAGGCGGAGTTTTATTTTCCAAAGACCCAGCCTCTTCTTGGTAGAGATCGAATCATAAGGTTTTTTAGGATCCTATTTAGACAGTATCCCAAGTTGGTGTTTGAGGTTCAGGGGGAAATCATTCAAGGGGAAAAGGCCGCCGTTCATTGGACGAACCGTGGAGTTCACAAATCAGGAGAGCCCTATGAGAATGAGGGGGTTACCATCCTTGAGCTGGAAGGCGAAAAAATCAGATATATGAGCGATTTTTTTAAAGACACCAGCTTCTAGAACATAGTTCTAATTGGATTCTGAAATCCATACCAGTCGAGACTGTGTCATAACTCGACAAAACCGTCATTCCCCGCCGAAGACGTCGGGATCTTCGACCGGGCGAGCCCCGCAAGCCTGCCCCTACTCGATACGGGGCCTGCCCCGTACTCGATACGGGGTTGGGCGAGACCCGTGGTTCGACAGGCCGTTCGGCAGGCTCACGGTCCTGAGCAGAGTCGAAGGACTCACCACCCTGAGCGAAGTCGAAGGGGAATCCAGAGAAATCGGGGAGAATCAAATTATTTTGGATCTCCCGCCGACTTCGGCGGGGGATGACGAATTGCGACACAGGCTCTTCGGGCGCGGTCAGAGTCAATTGG
>DAOVAK010000220.1 GCA_030671095.1 Deltaproteobacteria bacterium
CTCGATTTGATGATGGGCCTGCAAGAAAAACTCGGGACCGCAATTCTCCTTATTACCCATGATCTGGGTGTTATTGCCGAAGCAGCAAAAAGGGTAGCGGTTATGTATGCCGGGAAGATCGTTGAGGAAACCGACGTCACATCCATATTCAAAGATCCCCTGCATCCTTATACGCAGGGACTGATCCGTTCTGTTCCACGAATAGACATGGCAGGCGAGCAAAATCGCCTGGAAGAGATACCCGGCGTGGTGCCAAATCTCTATTATCTGCCGAAAGGGTGTGCGTTTTTCGAACGATGTCCGGCCGGGAGTAAGCAATGTCAACAGGAGGAACCTAAACTCTTATCGGTAGGCGATGGCCACTGGGTGAGATGTTGGATTTACAAAGATGACCGAAACACTTCTTGAAGTTAAAAATCTCAAAAAATATTTCCCCATCGTGAAAGGAATTTTTTCAAAAGTCGTGGGATACGTCTATGCCGTAGATGGCGTGAGTTTCCAGGTGAAAAGAGGGAAGACGCTTGGATTAGTCGGAGAGAGCGGCTGTGGGAAGACGACTACGGGAAAGACAATACTAAAGCTTTTGGAACCATATTCCGGTGAAATCTTCTATGACGATGTCGACATAACTAACTATACCAGAGCGCAAATGAAAGGATTACGCAAAGAGATGCAGATCATCTTTCAAGACCCTTTTTCATCCCTCAATCCAAGAATTACGGTAGGCAGTATTGTTGGCGCAGCTATAGAAATCCATGACATCGCCAAAGGAAAGGAAAAAGAAGATATTATCACTTCTCTCCTGAAAAAGGTGGGGCTTCAGCCCGAACATATGCGGCGGTACCCGCATGAATTCAGCGGTGGGCAACGACAACGTATCGGTATTGCCAGGTCATTGGCAGTGAATCCGAAGCTGATTATTGGAGATGAACCTGTTTCAGCCTTGGATGTGTCGATTCAGGCACAGATCATCAATCTCCTGAAAGACCTTCAGCTTGAATTTGGACTGACCTATATCATAATTGCCCATGATTTGAGTGTTATCAGTCATATTGCCGATGATGTTGCAGTCATGTATCTGGGGAAGATTGTGGAACTGGGTTCTGTTAAAGAACTCTATTCCACGCCTCTGCACCCATACACGGAGGCCTTGCTCTCGGCCGTTCCGGTACCTGATCCTGCAGTCAAAAAGACCCGGATTATTCTGAAGGGCGATGTTCCCAGTCCGACTCATCCACCGTCGGGCTGCCGGTTTCATCCTCGTTGTTCGTACCGATTTGAACCATGCGATCGGATAGAACCCGAATTCAAAAGGGTGACAGGAGACCATTTTGTGGCCTGCCATCTGCGTGGTATGCATTCTTGAATTGCACTTGGAATTACAAAAGAAGGAAGTAGCACCATGTTTAACTATATCATCAGAAGACTGCTTCAGGCCATTCCCCTTCTCATAGGGGTTTCCATTATTGGGTTTTCGCTCATGCATCTCGCTCCAGGCGGTCCTCTGGCGGTCTATACCCTAAATCCAACAATCACGGTCCAGGATATCGAAAGGATAAAGGAGGTTTTTGGCCTTGATAAACCTGTCTATATTCAGTACCTCAAATGGGCATACGGGATGTTTACCGGCAACTGGGGGTTCACCTTTTTTGGGGGAAGACCAGTGAGAGATGTCATTTTCGAAAGAATCTTTGCAACGTTTTTGCTGATGGGTTCGGCCATGTCGCTGGCCATTCTTCTGGGAATGCTCATCGGGATCCTTGGGGCTGTCAAGCGGTATTCAGTTTTTGATTATCTGGCCACAACCGGGGCCATGGTGGCCCTTTCATTTCCTACCTTCTGGTTCGGTTTGATGATGATTTTTATTTTTGCCGAGAAACTCGGTTGGCTACCTTCAGGCGGAATGATTACCCTGGGCGAGGAGGGAAACATCCTAGACCGTTTGTACCATCTCATCTTGCCAACTGTGGTCCTTGCCCTGGTTCTGGTTGCCCAATGGAGCCGGTATACCCGGTCAAGCTTTCTCGAGGTGATCCATCAAGACTATATTCGAACAGCAAGGAGTAAGGGGCTTTCAAGAGGGAAGCTCCTTTTCCGCCATGCCTTTCCAAACGCAGTGGCACCACTGATTGCGCTGGCCGGTATTCAACTCCCCTGGCTTTTCAGTGGGGCCCTCGTGACAGAGACTATTTTCTCATGGCCTGGCATGGGCAGACTCTTTGTCGATTCCCTGACCGTCAAGGAGTATCCAATTCTTATGGGAATGATTATGGTCATGGCCTTTGTGGTAATCGTTGGAAATCTTTTGGCCGATGTGGCAAACGCCATCATCGACCCGCGGATTCGGCTGGAATGACCTTGGAAATAATTACCACAAGGAACTGGAAAGGGCTTTGATTTCTGTGCAGGATTTGCAGAATGGAATAGGTACTTATCATGGAGAAGGAAAACAATAAAGAAAAAGAAATCTACGAAACCCAAGCCGTATTCGTTTTCAAGCGTTTTCTCCGTCACCGGTTGGCCGTAGCTGCGGGAATCGTGGTTATTTTGCTCCTGATGCTAGCTATTTTTGCCCATGTCTTTGCTCCAAAGGACCCGATCTTCCTGGACACTTCCAAACGTTTTATTCCTCCTTTTCAGGAGAGGCAATTTATTCTAGGGACAGATGAAATGGGCAGAGACGTTCTAAGCCGTCTGCTCCACGGCGGCCGCATCTCCCTTATTGTCGGCATAGCTGCCATGATTGCCACTGTTTTTACGGGCTCTATCATCGGATTGGTCTCGGGGTACTATGGAGGGAGAGTCGACAATATCCTCATGCGTTTCACCGACACCATGCTCTGTTTCCCTCAGGTATTCCTTCTGCTTGTTCTGGCGGCTTTTATCACGCCTACAGTCGTGTCCATTGCCCTTATCATTGGGCTGACCTCCTGGATGGAGGTTGCGAGAATCATTCGGAGTCAGATACTTTACCTGAAGGAACAGGATTTTGTCCAGGCAGCCACTGCTCTGGGGGCTTCTGACGGACGGATCATGTTCAAGGAACTTCTGCCAAACAGCATGGCACCGGTTTTGGTTTCGGCTACACTGAACGTTGCCAACGCTGTCTTGATGGAGTCCTACATCAGCTTTCTGGGTTATGGGATTCAACCCCCTCTCGCCAGTTGGGGGAACATGTTGACTAATGCCCAAGCCTACTTCGATCTGTCACCTTGGCTCGCTATCATACCAGGACTAATGATCACGCTCACTGTTATGAGCTTTAACTTCCTCGGCGATGGACTGAGGGATGCCCTGGATCCCAGACTCAGGATGTGAGTCCACCACAAAAACACCACAAGGATTTCGTTCTCCGAAAATCAGTCTATATTCTTATTAAGAAAGGCGGAAAGAGTCCAACTCTTTCCGCCTTTTAATTTCTAATGGAACGTTTTCCCAGATCGCGACTCAAAAATCAGCCGGTGTTATCCCCAGTACAAATCCTGAACGTTCCAAGTCTGGTCTACCACATAGGGATTGACTTTGTATCCTTTGACATCGGATTTCTTGCCGTAGAGGAATTCCCAGCCGAAGATTGGGGCAAAAGGTACCTCATCGTGAAGAATCTTCTGTATCTTCCGGTAGATTTCCTTTCTTTTGGCGCGATCCTGGGTGACCGCCCCATCCTCTAAGAGCTTATCCACCTCAGGGTTCTCGTACTGGACGTAGTTGGATCCTGTCTGATACTTTGCCGGGATCTGCTTGCTGTGGCAACGGGCCGTGTAATCCGGGTCCATCCCCACAGTGGGCTCCCAGCCGACCATGAGTGTATCGAACTTGGACATGACGCAATAATCACCCCAGACTACCGATGCCGGAAAGTTTTTGATCTCCATTGCAACGTTGATTTCCTTCCAGTTTTGCTGGATCAGGGCTTCGGCCTGCTCTCTACTCTTTGCACCGGCGGTTGTGGACATGGAGAATTTGAGTTTGACCCCATCCTTCTCGCGAATCCCATCAGACCCCACTTTCCATCCAGCGGCATCCAGCAATTGTGCAGCCTCGCGGGGGTTATGGCCGGGATCCTTCAACTCGGTGTTATAGGCCCAGTGGCTGGGATGGAGATAGGAGAGGGTCCGACTAACGGTTCCGTAGTACACGTCCTTAATCCATTTTTCTTTGTCAACAGCCCAGTACAACGCCCGCCGAACACGAGGATCCTTAAACTGAGGTTTCCCGCAGTTGAAATAGATAAACTCTACCCATGGCTGGGCTGTGGGTAAGATGTCTCTATCTGATAATTTTTTGGCTTCCTCATACCTTTCCGGTGGTATACCGTGGAGTCCGATAATGTCGATCTCACCCGTCTTAAACTGAGTGTAAAGCACGGTCTGGTCCGGGACATATTTATGGATAAAGGTTTTCAGTTTTGTGACATGCCCGTGGTAATCGGGGTTTTTCTTAAATGTGATATGACTTCCTGCAACCCGTTTATGAAACGTAAACGGCCCTGTGCCGATCGGATTGGCGTTGAAAGGCGCAGTATTGATGTCTGGGACTTTAGATAGGGTATGCTCGGGAATGATGTGCATGTTTTGCCATGACCAGATATAAGGTACATAGGGTTTGGAGAGAACGATTTCCACATGTTGGTCGTCTATTACCTTGAATTGCTCGACCAGATCGAACCCAGACCGGCTGCGAACGGCGATTTTAGGATTGATAATGGTTTTGTACGTAAACTCTACATCTTTAGCAGTGAAGGGATGGCCATCATGCCATTTTATGCCTTTCTTTAATTCGATCTTCCAGACCATACCGTCTGAGGAGATACCTCCATTTTGGACGCTCGGAATCCTTACGGCCAGGTTGGGGGCAAATACGCCCTTTTCAGTGACATCCCACAAGGCATCAAAGACACAGGCTTCAGGGACATTCTCTGTGCCACAGTTGACATAGAGAACCGGATTATATTGAACCGCTTCCTGTGTCATACCGATAATCATATTCGTCTTCTTTGCTGCATGGGCTGTCGAAGTCAACATTCCTAAAGTGCTGGCCCCGACTGCAGCCCCTACTGTAACCTTTCCTGTGGTTTTGAGAAACTCCCTCCGCGTCAAACCTTTTCTTTTTCTAATTTTCATCATTTTACCCTCCTTTCTATTGTTTTAAAAAGTGTAAACCGGCCCTCTCTATCACTCCTTCTTCGCATATTCTTATTCCCATTTTGAGGTGATGATAATCCATTAACTCAAATCTCCCTTGGATTGTCAATGTTTTTCTCAGACGGAATCTTTTGGGAAAAGCCCTTCTGACAGCCGGGACCAGATGGATCCCATCTCGGGCCTGCAGGTACGATTTCTGCGCGAAATCCACCGTCCTTGTGTTGGCGGGCCAGAATCCACTGGCCGATAGCCGTCCTAATCCAAAAAGTCAAAAGTGATTCGCTCCAACATTCTGCCCGATCGATCTTTATTCTGTGCCAGCGTTCTATTCTGTACTTCAAGGAATGGAGCCTCGGGCCGATCCAGAGGTGGTCATCTATGAGAGAAGAGACATGGGTATCAAGGCTTAAGTCTTCCGGATCTCGA
>DAOVAK010000405.1 GCA_030671095.1 Deltaproteobacteria bacterium
AACCCATGAATCTTGCGAAGCTTCTTGAAGACACAGCAGAGAGGATACCCCAACATGTTGGACTTCGGTTTGAGGGGAGAGATTACACCTTTCAGGAGCTGAATGGACTTTCAAACCGTATGGCCAATGGCCTTACCGCAGCTGGCCTCGGACGTGGCGACAAGTGTATCCTCATGATGCCGTCCTGCCCTGAATTCATTATCACCTATTACGCCCTGGCAAAGATGGGCGCTGTGATCATTCCCGTCAATTTTCTCTACAAGAGCCACGAATTGTCCCACATTTTTGTGGATTCCGGCGCAAAAGGGTTTATCGGGATGGAGCCCTATCTGGAGGAGCCCCGGAAAGTCCTTGCTGGCTTGCCTCAGTTGGGTATTCGTATAGCCTCTGGGGTGAAAGAAGGATCAGATTTCATTGCCCTGAAAAAGATCGATGGATCAGAGATCTACCAGACCTATCCTTCTGTGGACGAGGATCCCCTTGCCATTCTTTATACTTCGGGGACGACAGGTCTGCCCAAAGGGGCTGTGCTGAGCCACAAAAACCTTTACAGCAATGCCATGACCGTCGCTGACCTGAGAGAGACGGATCCAAAGGATGTGGTCATCGGGGTTCTTCCCCTCTACCATATTTATGGTCAAACCAGCGTGCTTAACGCTTCTGTCTATTCGGGACTCACATTCCACTTATTGCGGCAATTCGATCCTGAGGCGGTTGTCACCCTGATCGAAACCGAGGCAAGCACCATTCTGATCGCCGTGCCCACCATGTATAACCGCTTAATCGTGGAAGCTGAACAGCGGGGTCTCAAACGCTCTTCACTGCGATTCTGTATCTCGGGAGGCTCCTCTTTGCCAGTGGAAGTCCTTCATAAGTTCGAAAAACAATTCAAGACAAAGATCTATGAAGGCTACGGTCTGTCCGAGTGTTCACCGGTGTGCGTGGAGAACCCTCATGGTGGCAGGACGAAGCCGGGTTCCATCGGCCTTCCCATACCAGGTTTTTCGGCCCGCATTGTGGACAACTTGGGTCATGATATTGACGCGGGGCAGGTGGGTGAACTGATCATCGAGGGCCCGGGTGTGATGAAGGGCTACCTGAACCGACCCGAGGAGACGGCCACCGCGGTCGTTGACGGCTGGCTGCATACGGGTGACTTAGCGCATATGGACGAGGAAGGATATATTTACATCGTAGACCGAAAAAAGGATATGATCATACGAGGCGGATATAATATCTATTCGCGTGAGGTGGAAGAGGTGCTCTTTCAGCATCCCCACGTGGTAGAGGCAGGAGTCTATGGTGTGCCACACCATGACTTGGGAGAAGAAGTGGCCGCGGACGTGGTCCTCAAATCGGGGGTAAATGTGACAGAAGAGGAAGTCCGTGCGTTTGTAAAGGAGAAGATAGCCCCTTACAAATATCCTCGTATCATCCGCTTCGTGGAGGATCTACCCAAAAGTCACACAGGTAAAGTCCTAAAAAGGGCGTTGCGGGAACGATGGAGAGACAGAGAAGGCTCATGATAAATTTTGTGATGGAGAGATACCGATGAAAGAAGCTGTTATCGTCAGTGGTGTCCGGACGCCGGTGGGACGGTACATGGGGGCCCTGAAGGAAGTCCAGGCCTATGATCTGGCGGCCCAGGTATTAAATGAGGCCATGAGTCGAGCCAATATGAAACCCGAGTATGTGGACGATGTGATTTTGGGGCAGTCCTATCAGAGCGGCGAGTACGTGAACATCGCTCGCATGGCACTCCTCAAGGCAGGTTGGCCCGAGTCCGTCCCTGGTGTGACAATGGACCGACGCTGTTGCACGGGGCTGGACGCAGTCTGCTTTGCAGCCATGATGATCCAGTCTGGACAGGCAGAGGTGGTCGTGGCCGGAGGCGTGGAAAGCATGAGCAATGCAGAGTTTTACATCCCTGGCGAGATCAAGTGGGGAATAGGGGGCAAGAGAGGGATGCCCAGGGGCCATGGCGAGCTTTCAATATGGGGAATTCCCCTGTACGATCGAATCCAGAGGGCTCGCGTCATGTCTCAGCCTGAGGAACGATATGGGGTCCTGCCAGCCATGATGTCTTGGGCAGAGACTGCGGCGAAAGAGGAAGGCATATCGCGTGAGGCCTGTGATGAATGGGCGTTGAGCAGCCATCAGAAAGCTTGTGCTGCCATCGAGTCAGGGAAGTTCGAGGAGGAGATCATACCCGTTTTTGTGCCTCAAGCCAAAGGAGAGCCACAGCTCGTGAAACAGGATGAGAATCCCCGACCTGACACGACTCTGGACGCCCTCTCACGACTCAAACCCGTGCTCGGAGGCGTGTGTACCGCGGGCAACTCTTCCACTGAGAACGACGGGGCTGCGGCAGTTGTTGTTGTTTCAAGGGAAAAGGCCTCCGAATTGGGCGTGGAACCTTTGGCCCATCTGAGCTCATTCTCTGTTGTGGGAGACGACCCTCGACGGACCTATAATACCGTCCCTGTTGTGGTGCGGAACGCCCTGGACAAGGTTGGTCTTCGTATTGATCAAATGGATCTCATCGAGATCCAGGAGGCCTTTGCTGCCCAGGTCCTGGCTGATCTAAAGGGAATGGGGCTGGGCGTGAAAGATTATGACAGAGTAAACGTGAATGGTTCCGGAATCTCCCTCGGCCATCCCATCGCATGTACCGGGACTCGGGTGTTGGTTACACTGCTTTACGAGATGAGGAGGAGGAAGGCCCGCTACGGGCTTGAATGCATATGTGGAGGCGGGGGCCTTGGTATTGCTGCCATCTTTGAAAGAGAGGCCTAATTTGGCCTGAGGCTACCTGTATCTTTTCGCTTGACGTTTCATGAATTATTGTCCTATTGTTCTCCAGATTTATGGCCCGGGTACATTCATGGGTCGGTTTTTCGCTCTGAAGGGTCGCTCCTTTTGCCAGAGTGACGGCCTGAGGCTTGGGACCATGATCGAAAGTTATGAAAGGAGGTCATTGTTTTGGCAGAAGGGATCGTAAAATGGTTTAGTAATAAGAAGGGGTATGGGTTCATTGAGCAAGTTGATGGCCCAGACATATTCGTTCATTACTCTTCCGTTGATATGCAAGGATTCAAGACCCTGAGAGGGGGGGACCGGGTCGCTTTTGAAGTGAATGATAGCGACCGCGGTCCTGAGGCCGACAAAGTGAAAAAGCTTTAATGCCCCGAAGCGAGGCTAATGCGGGCATCTCGCCAGGCTGTGACGAGATGCCCTTTTTGTTCGCCTTCGCCTAGAATACCCTGCAGGTTGCTGCAGGCGTGACAGGCGAGGCGAACCGCGCCGAAGCTAGTTAGAGCGAAGGCGGGTTTGGCTTCGGCGCAATTCCGCTTTGATACCCCCTAGCATGCTGCGGGGAGCTTCATTTTAAGAGATCTGTTAAAGGGGTTTGAGAGAAAACAACCGACAGTCTATCACATCAATTGTCACCAATAATCCGCGTTGTAAAAGAGTTATGGTATGATAGGCTTCATATTGACTTCTTGGGCTTTTGAGTTTATAGTGGCGTTTTCTGCCGGTAAAAGCGGATGGATGAAGAAGAATATAACAAGAAGTACGTAAATTTGAGAATCCTCAAGAGTGTTCAGGAGTATCTGAAGTCGAAGAACGATTCTCCCACAGCGGTGTTCCCCATTCGGGTGCCGGATGATTTGCTTTATCAGACAGCAAGACTCCAAGGGGCCGAAAGTGTTGATAGATTGATCCACAAAATTTTCAAAATGGGCCTCACCCGCTGGAGCGAGAAATTATATAGTGACGTATTTGGCTCTGAGGAGAATTTGCAGGAATTTATTGAGCTCGTTAAAGA
>DAOVAK010000129.1 GCA_030671095.1 Deltaproteobacteria bacterium
GCAACTGCTGCTGGCATAAAACAGATGTACCCGCTCGACATCATGTTTGGGGTGCCCAGTAAATAGGCAAAATAGCCGATGATCCCTGAGTTGGAATACAGCCCTGCACCGTTTGCAATAGAGATTGCCTCAGGACCATTCTCTTCCTTGATCTCGCTCAACTTGGAGGCTATGGTGTCGATCGCTTCATCCCACGATATCCTTTCCCATTTCCCCTCGCCCTTTTCCCCCGCTCGTTTCAGGGGATAATTCAGTCGGTCCGGGTGATAGAGGAGCTCGATTCCGGATATGCCCTTCACACAGAGTTCCCCCTTGTTTATTGGGTGATTCGGATCTCCTTCGATTTTTGTGACTCTTCTATCCCTCACCTGTGCTGACGCCTTGGTGATCTTTTCGCCCTTAACATGGGCCAATACCCCACAGCCGCAGTAGCACGTGGAGCATACTGTTTTAACAATCCGGTCCTTGGAATCGGTAAGAACTGTGCTCATACCTGGTACCCTCCTCATGCAAGAAATAGGTGTATACTGATGGTATTCATTGGTTTCCAAGCGGCCCTAAATACGTATGGTTACTCAATATCATCACCTCTTCGGGATTATGCTTCGGCTGTCCCTCTTAAAACTTAAATATCTGATTCCCCCTGTCTTGGGGTCAATCAGGCAAAAATTCAATCGTTTTGTTATCAACGACTAATCTCCGGAGCACCAGCCTATTCTCGTGAGCTGTAGAGACGCTGAAGCTTGTGCCTGACGTTTCAATGACCATGGGGATCAGTCAACCTAAATAAAGATCCCCCGAGGTGGCAAGGCTACATTATTAAGACGGAAGTAGAATTGGATCTTTCCCGGAATACCAATTACTCCTGTACCCTTTTGCCTTCGCATTTATACTCCCAGATATTTCTGCTTGATCTCATGATTCGCGTCTAATTCCTGTGGAGATGATGAATGCACGATCTTCCCCCGGCTCAGAATGTGTATATGATCTGCATGCTTCAGGGTGAACCGAAGGTTCTGCTCGACCAGAAGAATGGAAATGCCGCTTCGCTGCAATATCCGGATGACCTCTCCCACCGATTTTACGAAGATCGGAGAGAGACCCTCCGTCGGCTCATCCATAAGCAGAAAAGAAGGGTTCGTCATCAAGCTGCGACCAATGGCCAGCATCTGTTGCTCACCTCCGCTCAGTCGGTTCCCCGGATGGTGCTCTCGCTCTTTTAACGGAGGAAATAACTCATGGATCCTCTCTAATGTCCAACCCTCAGCCTTGGATCTGAAACCCACTGTAAGGTTCTCGGTAACGTTTAATGATGGAAAGATTTCCCTCCCCTGGGAAACTACCCCAATCCCAAACCTACTAATCTCAAAGGGCGGCCTACGGGTCAATTCTACACCCTGGAAGATCACTCGACCAAGCCGTGGCGGAGTGAAACCGATGATCGACCGGATGAGCGTGGTCTTGCCCATACCATTGCGGCCCAGGATGCCGATGACCTCACCCTGCTTGACCTCCAGGGAAACCCCCTGGAGGATGTAGCTATCCCCGTAATAGGTGTGAATATCCTCAACCGTTAACACGCGTATCCTTCCTCACTTTTGCTAGGCCTACTCCTCGCTCCCAAAATAGATCTCCTGCACCCGCAAGGAGTTACGCATCTCCTTGGGACTCCCTTGTTCAAACACGGAACCCTGATGCAAAACCGTAATCCGAGAAGCCACCTGGAGGGCGACGTCCATGTTATGTTCAATGAGTAAAAGCGTAATCTTCGAATCCAGCTGGTGAATCATCTCGGTCATCATCGCCGTATCCGCCGGAGAAAGCCCAGCCGTTGGCTCGTCCAAGAGCAGTACCTTGGGATTGGAGATCAACGCCAGGGATATCTCAACCTGACGCTGCTCCCCATAGGAGAGATTCCTCACCACCTCACCGCGCTTCTCCGCCATCCCGACTTCTTCCAAGACCGCATCTGCGCGCTCATAGAGATCCCGATAGGTTGAGAGGGGGCGAAGCATGGAGAACTTCATCCCCTTCAACCCCATGGCCGCAATTACCAGGTTCTCCAGTACCGTCAAGGTTGGAAAGAGGTTGGTGATCTGAAAGGTCCTGCCCAGGCCCAAATAGGTCCGCCGGTGGCCCGGCAGATGCGTGATATCTTGCCCAAAAGTCTTGATAGATCCCGATGTGATCGGGTAAAGACCGCTGATCAGGCTGAAAAGGGTGGTCTTCCCCGCACCATTAGGCCCAATAATCGCCCGCCTCTCACCCATCTCCACCCGTAAATTGACCTGCTTGACTGCCTCCAAACCACCAAATCGCTTCGTCAAACCTTCACACTCCAAGGCATACCCAACGGCTTCTCCTCTTATCGTGTTCATACAGCCACCTCGACTCGCTTCTGCAATCGTTTCGCAAACCCCATGACGCCCTCAGGGGCATACTTAGCGTTTAAGATATAAACAAAGGCCATGATCATCAACCACCGTTCGGTGTAAACGCTCACCAGATTTCTCAAAAAGGTAATGAGAAATGCCCCTATGCTCGCTCCGAACAAGGTTCCCCGTCCCCCGATACTCACCATCAAAAGAAATTGCAGGCACTGAGCTAAATCAGCTGCATCAGGGCCAACAAACCTATTGAAATAGGCGTACAAGACCCCACCCAGGCCGGCAAAAGCCCCGGCAATGATAAAGGCCAGGTGCTTGTGGAGCCAGACATTATAGCCCAGAACCTTCATCCGCGACTCGCTATCCCGGATACCAACCAGTGTTCTCCCAAATGGAGACCGGATCAGAAGAAAGATGAGGACGAGGCAGATTATAAAAGCGACCAAGATAAAGTAATGAAAATAAACGGGATCTAACAGATCCACGGGCAAACCTAAATCCGGGCGACTAATTCCCGATATCCCGTTTTCCCCTCCGGTCATAGACATCCATTGGTAGATGATACCCCATACGCACATGGCAACTGCCAAGGTAATCAAAAGGAAATAGACCCCGGCCGCCCTCAGGGCCAAAAACCCGAATGCGGCAGAGGCCCCGGCAGCCAAGCCAATCCCCGAGAGGAAACAGACACCAAAACCAGCATTATACCTAGTCGCCAGGATGGCGGTCGTATAAGCACCAATGGCAAAATAGGCTGCGTGCCCAAGAGAAGGCATTTTTGTGTATCCAACGAGCACATCAAGGCTCATAGCAACTATCCCGTAAATTAAGCTCTGGGTCAGCAGGATCACAATAAAGGTCGGTAAGATCGGGGGAAGCACAACCAATATCAATATGGCTACCCCTAGGACTATCAACAACCAACCCCGTGATCCAAGTCCTTTAAGTGTCATTCATTCCTCCCTACCAAAAAGTCCAGTGGGCCGCCACGCCAGGACGATGGCCATGGGGAAAAATAGGGTGAAGTAGGCAAGCTCAGGAAAAAGGGCCTTTCCGAAGTTGTCGATGAGTCCAATGACGAGAGCACCCACCATCGCTCCTTTTAAACTCCCCCTGCCGCCCACGATCACAACCGCGAAAGCCAGGGGAAGTATCTCAAATTCCAGGCCTGGGTAGATCGCCGTGAAGGCACACCCAATAACCCCTGCAAAGCCTGCCAAAAGTGCCCCCAGGCCAAAGACGCCCATGGTCACAACATAAACATTGATGCCAAGCCCTTGAGCCGCCTCCTTGTTGTCCACCGCCGCCCTCATAATCGCCCCAGCCCGAGTTTTTGCCTGAAACCACCATAAGATCATATAGGCCAGAACTGCCGCCCCAATCATAAAAACCCTCAACACCGGAAAGTAATACATACCGAATATGATGCTCCCGTCACACCAGGTAGGAGGGTCGAGACTTAAAGGATATCCCCCAAAGATCAGGAGGAGCACATCCTGAAAAAAAAGAAGAATCCCCATGGTCATCAACATCTGCCGTATCTCCTGCCCCTCCAGACCCCGAAGGAAAAAACGCTCTATGACCATGCCCAGAAAGCCGACCACGAGGCAGCCCACAAAGAGTGCCAGATAGAAATTCCCTGTTTGGCGAACGATGACATACCCTACATATCCCCCGATTAAGTAAAAGGCCCCGTGGGCGATATTGACAATCTTCATAATCCCAAACATGAGGGTCATTCCTCCCCCCAGCAAAAAGAGGAGTGCTGCGTAGGAGATGCCGTTAAAGATTTGGCTCACCCAAAATTCCATAATGTTAACCTACATTTCCCGATTTCTAAGACCCGCCCCGTAGACACGGAAGCTTTTTGTCATAAGGGTGAAAGAGGCCGCAGTACTCCCTCTCGCCAAGGATGAGTCGAATACCCAACCCCCAAAGCGTTCTTCCCGCGCAATTCAGGCGCCGTTTACTGTAGGAATTTACTCCTTTTTTCCTACTTACAATATTTACACGGAGGGCTGTTGCGGGTGTACAAAGGTTCCTTGACAAACGTATCTGGATCGTACTTCCAGAACTGAGAAACCTTAGGATAAGTATAGATAACCGTGTTCTGGTACCGGCCCCCTACCTTATCCACCCGCCGGATGTACATATCCTCAATCACATTTCCATATTTGTCCAGCTTGAGGTGCCCGTGAGGAGAATCAGGAATCTCAACAGCCTGCAGGGCATCCATAAACCTATCCCTATTCTCCACATTTCCATTGACCGCCTTAACAGCCCTTGCAACCCAATCCGCGGCGACATATGCATCCATAATCGGCCCTGTAACTTCTCTTTTGACTGATTTCTTTACCTTTTCTCTAAATTTGATATTCTCGGGAATATCGAGGGCTCCACTGTAAGAATTTACACTAAGCACTCCCAGGGCAGTCTTACCCATTTGTTGCAGAAATGATTCATCGGTGGCCGTTAAGACAGTTAAGACCTTCCACTTATCCATGAACCCCTTTGCCCTGAGCGTCTTAAAAAACCGCATAGCGGGTGCTGCCGTGATCACCGCAAAAAGGCCGTCCGCGTCCCGCTTCAGACTTCCTACGTATGGGCCGAAGTCCAACGTTTTGCGCGGAACATAGATCCTCTGAACAACCTTGCCACCGGCCTCCTCAAAAACTCGTTGATATGCGCCAATGGTCTCCTGGCCAAAAGCGTGTTCCCATCCGAGGATGGCAGCCCTTCGCCATCCTAAATGATGATAAGCATAGTCTCCCGCGACATGACCGACCTGAGAGGAGGCATGATTGACACGGAGGATATTTTTTTCCCACTTTCGCTGTGTCACATCAGCTCCGGCCGCACCGGTAATAATGAGACCAATGTTTGCCTCTTTGCACAGTGGTGCTACGGCGTACGTGACATGCGTACTGAATATCCCGGCTACAATGTCAACCTTGTCGTGGGTAATAAGCTTGCGCACCTTCGAGATCGCCATGTCAGGAGTACCGTGATCTTCAACGAACAACTCGACCTTTCGTCCCTCCATCGTATAGTTGACTTCTTCCAGGAACATCTTAAAGCCGTCCACCATGTCTGCCCCGACCTGGGCCCTAGAACCCGCCAGAGGCGCGAGAAAGCCTATCCTGATAGGTCCCTTCTTGGCCGCATAAGCCGGTGAACCAAACCCGCCAACGACCACAAAGGTCAATAGCAATACCATGGTGCCCATCATGAATCCGGACTTCTTCCAGTGTTGCCCTTTGCCTAAATTCCAATAGCCTGAACGTAACATTTTGGTCCTCCTTTCTTTTCCCTACAGGGTGTCCTATAGGGCTCTTTCCGGGAATTCCAGTAGCTTGAACTTCACATTTTATTCCTCACTTCTTTGAATTTCATCCCCCCTTTCTTCGATTTATTACGAGCTATCCCAAATGAAATGATTACTGGACCAAAGCCCCAATATGGCATGGTCCCCTGCTGGAAACGGCATACATCAATACCATCCCCTTGATGATCTAGAATCTCCACTTACAAAAATCATCCCTTTAGCCTGAATGCCCTTTTTTTCCGAACATCTCCCAATTATCTCTAGGGTCCTCCTTAATCCTTCGGCCAGAATGTCACCAATTGCCTCCCTAGAGCCTCAATCAAGATCCGTTCAAACCCTGGGTAGAATTTCCTTCTTCTGGAAACGAAAGTAGGTACAATCCTCGCAGAAACGTTTACAGTATATCTTTTTATGTTCCGCCTCCCCTCTAAGAGCATAGCAGTTGATGGACTTAACCTTGTAAACAAGACAATCCTCACAACTCTCCTCACGGCGGACGTGATCATCCATATTTTTGTAGAATTCCCAACAGAATGTTGCCAAGTTTTCACTGTTGTTCAACGTTTTCAGGTCAATACCTATTTCCTCAGGTTCTGGAAACGGAATGTTGTTATTCTTCAGAAATAAAGCCAAATCCTTTGGTAGTACTCGCCAATGTCCCGAGATCCCTACCCGATATCCCTTAATAATCCCTTTTTCCAGCCACCGTTTAGCGGTTTCCCTAGAAACATGACAAATTCGCCCTATATCGGAAGTGGTAAATGCGTCTTTTGTCATATCTTTCTGTTTCGTTTCTTTTATTTGTTTTGTTTGTTTAGCATAACCAAAACCTCCTTAAAGTCAACCCTTATTTTGACCTATTTTATAGCAAGTTGTATTTGGCCGTGATTTTCATATTTCTTTTTAATAATATAATCAACTAGTTACAGCCCACAAAAAAAGTTACTAAATTCATAAATCGGAAAAATATGATCAAATCTCAGATTTCCTTGGAATATCTCTTATTTTCTCACAATTTCGGAAAATCTAGCTGACATGAAATTTTTTCGTTTCTATGGGCCACTTAGCATACGAAAGAAGGAGACTTGTAATTAGCCAAATAAACCGTAAGCCACAGTATAACTTGAAGGCAAAACTATTTCTTGCTATTCTTCTCCTTTTTTCCTTGACAACCCCTTTGAATATTGGTAAAGGTTTCTTGCCTTATTAGAGCTTACTGGCGAAAGTACAGCATCTGAGCGCTGGATGGGCCAAGGGGTGTGTGTCGGCAGCTCCGATACTCTCGGAAAGGCGAGATCTAATTCCACATTAGTACGGAAAGGCGACCAATTATGGATCTGGATTTTTTTATCGTTCAAACCCTCAGCGGCATCTCCTTTGCGGCTATCCTCTTCCTCCTGGCAAGCGGGCTTTCCCTGATTTTCGGTGTGATGAACATTGTGAATATCGCCCATGGCTCGTACTATATGCTCGGCTCCTATATTGGGCTCTCCATATTTTGGAAAACGGA
>DAOVAK010000069.1 GCA_030671095.1 Deltaproteobacteria bacterium
GGAGCCGTCCTCCAACGTGGCTCAAGTGGCCATTGACAGCGGCATGACGGTGACAAGGGAATTCTTTGACGCCGATCTTGCAACAAGAATTCTCGGGGAATATGGCCAGGCGGATGCCATTTTGGGCGCTAATGTGATGTGCCACATTCCCTACCTTCACTCGATTGTGGAAGGCGTAAACCTCCTGCTGAAACCCAGTGGAGTTCTCATATTCGAGGATCCTTACCTGGGAGATATCATAGAAAAGACGTCCTATGACCAGATTTATGATGAGCATGCGTTCTATTTTTCCCTCACTTCAGTGAGCCATCTTTTCGAGTTGTACGGGCTAGAGGTCATCCATGTGGAGCCTCAGGATGTGCACGGCGGCTCCTTGCGCTATTTCATATCGCGCAAGGACGCCTATCAGGCGTCACCCTCAGTCGCTCACACCCTTGAAAAGGAGAAACGCATGGGACTCCACCAAAAAGAGACCTATGAAAAGTTGCGTCAGAGAATTGAGAAATCTAAGGAGGAACTGGTGGGTCTGCTTGAAGCGTTAAAAAAAGAGGATAAGCGTATCGCAGGCTACGGTGCAACCTCAAAGAGTACGACCATTTTAAATTATTGTCACATCACCCCAGAACTCATCGAATTTATTAGTGATACCACACCCATCAAGCAGGGGAAGTTTAGCCCAGGGGTTCACATCCCCATCAAGGCATACGACGTATTTGAAGAAAATTATCCCGATTATGCGCTGTTGTTCGCATGGAATCACAGTAAAGAGATCCTGGAAAAAGAGAAAAGGTTCAGCAATATAGGTGGTAAGTGGATTGTGTATGTGCCTGAAGTAAAGGTGCTACAATGATATTCTGTGGTAACCCAAAGGCCCAATACATGGCTCACAGGAGAGAAATTGATGCGGCCATCAAAGACGTGCTCCAAAATGGGCGATATATTCTGGGCGAGGAAACCACCAAACTGGAAGAAGAATTCTCACATTATATTGGCGTGGACTATGGTGTAGGTGTGGGGAGTGGCACCGAAGCCCTGCACTTGGCTTTAGTTGCTTGTGGGGTGTCCAGAGGGGATGAAGTTATTACGGTCTCCCATACGGCCGTGGCCACTGTCGCCGCCATTGAGTTGATCGGGGCTCAACCTGTTCTTGTTGATATTGAGCCAGATTACTACACACTGAATCCTGACTCCCTGGAAGAGGTGGTAAATTCCAGGACAAAAGCGATCATTCCGGTTCACTTGTATGGACAGCCAGCAAATCTGGAACCGATACTGGAAATTTCCAAAAGGCGCAATCTCTGCGTCATTGAAGACTGTAGCCAGGCTCATGGCTCCATATACCAAGGTAAACGAGTGGGGGCCTGGTCTCACATGGCCTGTTTCAGCTTCTATCCCACGAAAAATCTGGGGGCCATTGGAGATGGAGGCATGGTGGTAACGAACGACGATGCGCTTGCCGGCAGGGCGCGACTGCTTCGGGAGTACGGATGGCGGGAGAGGTTTAAGAGTGAGCTTCCAGGTTGGAACTCTCGTTTGGATGAGGTTCAGTCAGCCATTCTTCGGGTCAAGCTAAAACACCTGGAAGAGGACAATGATCTGCGGAGGCATTGGGCCACCCTCTACATGGAGGGATTGAAGTCGTGCGATGTGGCTTTGCCAAAGGTTCGATCCGATTCCAAACATGTGTATCACCAATTCGTCGTGCGTTCATCTCGGCGCGACGCGTTACAAAAATTCCTTGCGGATCGAGGTATCGGGGCTCAAATACACTATCCCATGGCGGTGCATCAACAACCGGCCTATTGCAACAGACTGGGAACTTCCACGGATTTATCTGTAACAGAAAGGACCGTGAAAGAAATCCTTTCCCTCCCCATGTATCCTGAACTCACAAAGGGGGAAGTGGAAAAGATCATTGGGGCGGTAAGAGCGTTTTTTTCGTAATGGGGGAGAGAGAAAGTCATTTTGTGAGTGGGCTCATGGTAAAATATATCCGGTCCGTCATTGTCGGGAGGGTATCTTGATTAAGGGCGTTGTTTTGAAAGAATTGGTCACCCACGCAGATGATCGAGGCTTTTTCCGTGAGATCATCCGTGCAACAGACGACTCTTTTGCGGAAGGCTTCGGTCAGTGGAGTCATAGTCTCATGTTTGATGGTGTCATCAAGGCCTGGCATTACCACCATATCCAAACCGATTGGTGGTACGTGGCCACAGGGGTCCTCCGGGTTGGGCTATGTGATCTGCGGGAAGGCTCCCCCACGTTTAAAGAAACCATGGATTTCTACATGGGGGATCTACAGCCTGCAAAGGTCATTAAGATTTCACCCGGAATCGCACATGGGTGCAAAAGCATTCAAGGTCCTGTGAACCTATTTTATTTTACATCCCATGTCTATAACCCTGCGGATGAGATACGCCTGCCGTACGACGATCCTCAGATCGATTTTGACTGGACGGCTCGGCCAACAACGAAGTGAGCTAGCGAGAAGAAGTTAAAATGGCGTTGGTGAGGCGAGAAGGCCTTATGGGAGATCAAGTGGACCTTTTTTTGAGGTGTGAGGAGGCGCGAGTATGAGTCAGATATTCATTGCTGGCCCATGGATTACGGAGCATGAGATCAAGGTTGTGGAAGACGCCATGCGTAATGGCTGGTATGAGCATGCATATGATTATTGTGAAAAATTTCAAGAGGCATTTGCCGCCTACCACGACCGCAAATACGGGATTATGACGCCAAATTGCACCACGGCTATCCATTTGCTTTTGACAGGCCTTGGCGTTTCTGAAGGCGACGAGGTTATCCTGCCCGAATGTACCTGGATAGCCACAGGAGCGGGAATTGCGTATTTGAGGGCCACACCGGTGTTCTGCGACATTGATCATATCAATTGGTGCCTTGATCCTGAATCAGTAGAAAAGGGCATAACACCCCAGACAAAGGCAATCATCACAGTGGATATTTACGGGAACATGCCGCTTATGGATGAGCTGCTTGAGATCGCGGATCGACACGGTATTCCCGTTATTGAGGATGCGGCAGAGGCTCTGGGCTCAACCTACAAGGGAATAAGGGCAGGAAAATTCGGAATAGGCTCGGTTTTCAGTTTTCATCGGACCAAGACGTTGACTACAGGTGAGGGCGGCATGTTGCTGCTGGATGATGATGCGTTGTATGAACGTTGTATGTTCCTGAGGGATCATGGGCGAAAACCTGATGGCCCCATGTATTACAATTATGAAGTAACGTATAAATACATGCCATTCAATGTGCAAGCAGCGCTTGGATATGCGCAGTTCCAAAGACTTGACGAGTTGGTAGGCCGCAAGCGGGAGCAGCTGCTTTTCTACAAAACACACCTGCGTGGTGTGGAGGATATTGAACTAAATCCCGAACCAGAAGGGGGTATTAATAGGGCCTGGATAACAGCTCTCCTCTTCGGCAAATCACACCACATCACGAAGCAAGAGGCCATTGAAAGACTGGCAGAATTGGGGATACCCGCACGCCCATTCTTCTATCCCTTATCATCGCTGCCTGCCTATCCAGGCTGTCGAGAACGATATGAGCCACGGAATCCTCTGGCATACGATATTTGTTCCAGAGGCATTAATCTGCCCGGCGCCGCAAATCTCACTGAAGACCAGATGTTCAGAGTCTGTGAAGGCATCCAAACCATTTTGAAAAAGTAGGGGCATTAACGCCACAACAAACGAGGACCGAAAAAAATATGAAAGCCGAATTACCAAGTTTGCAAGGGAAGAGAATCCTAATTACGGGGGGATTGGGCTTTATTGGAAGCAATCTGGCCCATCAATGTCTCGAGCTGGGTGCCCAGGTGACGATCTACGACTGCCTGGATCCCCGGTCAGGAGGTAATACATACAACGTTCACGATATCAAAGACTCTGTTGAATTGTGTTACCATAACATATTGGATTTTTCCCAATTATCACAAAATATCATCAATAAAGACGTGGTCTTTAACTGTGCGGCCTCCACATCCCATCCTTTCTCCATGCGAGAACCCTGGATCGACCTGGATGTGAACGGCAGGGCGGTGATAAATCTGTTGGAAGCGGTCCGCCGTTTCAACAGAGATGTGAAGTTTATTCACCTTGGCACCAGCACCCAGTTGGGCAGACTTCAATACCAGCCCGCGGATGAAAAGCATCCTGAGTTTCCCACCGACATCTATTCTGCCAACAAATGCGTTTCAGAAAAATACGTGTTAGTCTATGCAAACGCATACCAGCTCAGAGCCACTGTAGTTCGATTGTCCAACGTCTACGGACCGAGAGCCAGTATTCATAGCGCCGATTTTACGTTTAACAATTTTTTCATTGGATTGGCACTTCAGGGAAAGGACGTAACCGTATACGGCGAGGGTTCCCAACTCAGAAATGTCATTTATGTAGACGATGTGAATTCAGCGTTAATTCTGGCTTCTCAAACGGAAAACACCAATGAAGAGACCTTTTTCGTCGTGGGAGATGATCACTACAGTGTGGCTCAGATTGCCGAAGCCACAATCAAGCACATGGGTTCGGGGAGCGTCAAATATGTGGAATGGCCCAAGAGTAGAAAATCTGTAGAAGTGGGTGATGCAATCATCAGTAACAAAAAGATCAAAGAATTCTTGAACTGGGTCCCTCAGTTTGATTTGGAAAAGGGCTTGATTGCAACCAGGTCCTATTATGAGGGTTGTCTGGAAGCGTATTTGAGGTAAGACCGTGAAAATAGTGGTTACTGGAGCATTGGGACATATTGGGTCACGAGTCATTCGGGAAATACCAAAGGCCTTTCCCGGAGCAAGGGTGGTTTTGATCGATAATCTACTCACCCAGCGCTATTGTTCTCTTTTTAATTTGGCTGCTGAATGTGATTATTGCTTCATTGAAGCGGATGTGCTCGACGCGGATCTAAATTCCATCATAGCGGGGAGCGATGTGGTTCTGCATTTGGCCGCCATTACAGACGCAGCGGGTAGTTTCAAGAATAAGGAGCAGGTGGAAAATGTAAATTATAACGCAACCGTCAAAGTTTCAGAGGCTTGCAATAATGCAAGCGTCCCCATGATCCATCTTTCTTCAACCAGCGTCTACGGGACACAACGCGAGATCGTGGACGAGGCCTGTTCTCCTGAAGACCTTCGGCCACAAAGCCCTTATGCTGAGACGAAATTGAAAGAAGAGAAATTTCTTCAAGGTATGGGCCATTCAGGAGAATTAGATTTTGTCATTTGTCGTTTCGGAACCATATGTGGTGTCTCGCCGGGCATACGATTTCACACAGCGGTGAACAAGTTTTGCTGGCAGGCGGTTATGGGGCAGCCTCTCACGGTATGGAAAACGGCCTTACACCAGAAACGCCCTTACCTAACACTCAACGACGCCGTGCGAGCGCTTATATTTATTATGAAAAAAGAGTTGTTTGATGGAAGCGTGTATAACGTCTTGAGCGAGAACTTGACTGTAAACGCCATCATAGGATTCATTGCGCAGCGAGTGCCAGACCTTGAGATAGAATATGTAGATGCTGAAATCATGAACCAGTTGTCCTATGAAGTCTCGAATCTCCGTTTCACGAAACAGGGTTTCCAATTCAAAGGAGAAGTAGAGGATAGCGTGCATGAAACCCTTGACCTACTGGAGGGAGCCGCATCAAGCCGTGGTCTTAGGGAAAGCGTCAACGAGAAAAAAACGCATGTTGGCGACAGGCAGCGGGCATGAGTAAGAAAGATCTTCAAATCTGGGAAGGTATCTATGATCGTTTTCCAAATGATGACTCTGGGGGGATCTTCAAGTCTGAGCGTTGGCTTGAGTCACTACCAACCTTTTCTAATGCCCAGAGCCGTGAAACTCTGTCACCTCACTCTCTGATCCACGAATATCCCCTTGCCCCAGCAGTGGCGATTCTAATCGTCTCATCGGATGATCCCATACGTGTCCTCGATTTCGGAGGTGGCCTTGGCAATAGTTACTTTCCGCTGATAGCGTCCTTACCTGCCCCGGACCTCGTTGAATTCCATGTTGTGGAGACTCCCACTATCTGTCGCCATGGCCGTGAGCGATATCAAGAACACCACAACCTGCAATTCCATGAGGCGTTACCTGGTGATACGGAAAGGTTTGATATCGTCCATGCCGCAGCAGCCCTGCATTACGTGGCGGATTGGCGTATGATGCTTGGAAGATTTGCAGCATTCGAGCCACGTTTTATAATGCTTTTCGGCCTTACCGCTGGTGATATAAAAACCTTTGCCACATACCAAAACTATTACGGTTCAAAGGTCCCCGTGTGGTTTTGGAACGTGAACGAGATCATAGATATAATGAAAGATTTAGGCTATAAACTCACGTACAAATCCCTTTTGGCATCATCTTATCTCGGTAAAGTCCAGCCCCTCCCCATGGAGAATTTTCCTGCAGAGTATCGACTTGACCGAAAATGCAATTTGATGTTCACACGCAATGATCATATGCAACTGTGAGAGAGTGAATGCCAAAAGCCGTCATTCATATCGGAGCCAATAAGACAGGGTCGACCACCTTGCAGCGCTGCATTTTCGCAACGAGCGAAGCGTTGGTTTATTTAGGAGAGGATTGTACTGGTTATGAGAATTACAGGGACATTCTGAATTCTCTCGTCTCGGATGATGACTTCCATTTCGATTATGAGACGACCAGTGAAATCTTCAAGAGATTCATGTCAGCATGCGGTGAAAAGACCTTTCTGTATTCGAACGAAGACATCGTGACAAGCAGGGTCCCTGCGCAATGCGCCCGACGATTGCACCAGTTCCTCCCCGACGCCGAGATACTGGTTGTAGTCAGGAACCAGTTGACTGCCATCCCTTCATTTTACGCCAATCACGGCGCCTACCTCAAAATGGTCCCTCGGAAATATTGGAGGCGTTATGTATCATTTGGTGATTGGATGAGCTACTGCACCGAGTTTATCAAATACAGCCCCCTTGATAGCTACTTCTATAACAAGATACTTACACTATACACATCCCTTTTCGGCAGAGAAAAGATACATGTACTGCTTTATGAAGATTTTGTGAATGCCAAGGTGAAATTCATAGACGATCTCTGTGGCATACTGGGAATAGACAAAGAGGAAGCCTTGAGACATCTCCAGGATAGACGCGAGCGGAGGCGGAACACGCAGCGAGAGTTCAGATATCACCAATTCCGCACCCTGTTTCTGAGAGGTAGATCTCTTGGTGGTCGTCTGCCATTCGGGGCAGCTCTTAGGAGAATTTGGAGGAGGTTTCTCGAAGGGGGGCCGCCCGCCGATGGTTTTATGTCCGATGAGTGGCGGAATCGGATTGTGGAACTGTACAGGGAAGACAATATGAAACTGGCAAAAGAATATCATCTTCCTTTGAAAAAACTCAATTATCCCATGCCATAGTGGGGCATGAATTTAAATTTGTGAAAGGGATTGATTAAGGTAACACCATGGCGAAAAAGCAGCTTTACACACGAGAGGAATTCGAAGAACTCCGAAGAGAATCCGCGAAAAAGATGGCCGCAGATAAGGCGCTTCTAAGGGATGCCCTTGATGTGAAGGTGAGGGCCGGTCATAAATACTATTGGGTTCATCAAACGAACTGGTTTGGGGAACCTGTCTTGCAATTGCCACAAGATCTCTTTGCCCTACAGGAGGTTTTTCATAAAACCAGACCCAAATTCGTCATTGAACTGGGAATTGCATGGGGGGGGTCGCTGCTCTTCTATTCCACGTTGATGGAAGTACTCGGAGGGGAAGCCGTCATTGGCGTGGATATTTTTATACCTGAAGACCTGAGACAACGATTGGGCTCTTTTGGAAAACTCTCTGAGAGAATTGTTCTCATAAATGGTTCTTCCGTTGAAGAGGATACATTGAATCAAATCAAAGGGATTATCGGAGACTCACGGGAGGTTATGATTATCCTCGACTCTTTCCATACCCAAGATCATGTCTTAAAAGAACTGCGGTTATACTCCCCGTTGGTAGGTAAGAGCTATTATTTGATATGTGCAGACACGGTGATCGAATATCAACCCGAGGTTGAGAAAAGGCCTAGGCCATGGGGGCCGGGAAACAATCCCAAAACGGCGCTGGATGAATTTTTCAAAGAGAATGACCGCTTCCAGGTGGACAAAACACTAGAGAATAAGCTCCTTCTTACGACCAATCCTGGCGGATACTTGGCCTGCATCAAGGACTGAAAAAAGAGAGATGATGAAAAAGAATCTACCCAGCGTCGGCATCGGACTTCCTGTATATAATAATGGGAGACATCTCTCAAAAACACTGGATTCAATCGTAAACCAATCCTATACAAATCTTATTATCTATATATCGGATGACTGTTCCGATGATGACACCCAGGCAATCTGTGAGCGTTACACTGCAAAGGATAACCGAATCAGATATTCCAGAAATGAAGGGAATTTGGGAACCAATCGAAATCACGCTAAAATATTGTCCCTCGCGTCAACTGAGTATTTCATGTTTGCAAGAGGACATGAAATCTTGTCATTAAATCTTGTTGAAGATTGCCTGCGTACCCTCCAAGAAAATGGGGAATCGGTGCTTTCCTTTGCCACAACCCAATGGATTGATGAGGAAGACAATCCCATGCCAAACAAGCCTATCGCACATTTCGATACCAGGGGATTGGATGTGGTGACACGCTCTGCCTTGGTATTTTGGGGTAATTGGGAATGTTTTTATGGGCTTGCGCGAACTGAACTCTTGAAGAGTATTCGCGGACACGAAGAGATGATTGGGAATGACACCGTTTCGCTCCTGGAGAAAGCGCTGCTAGGGAGTTTTGCACATGTGAGTTCTGCTACCAGATACAGAAGATATCATTATACGGGAGAGTCATATGCAAAGAGAATGCGGCGGTATCAGACTCAAAATTATAGACAGCTAAATGCAATAGACAAGCTCTTCCCGCTGGCAAGACTGCCCTATCATCTTTTGCGATCTGTTCTGAAATCAAAAGTCCGTCCGGCCGATAAGATAAAGATTTTATTCGTCGTACTATCCAACGCGCCTCTCAGATATATCGTATCAAAGGGAAAACAACTATAGACTGGATCAGTAGAATCATTGAGCCCCTAGGAAGGGGATTGATTCCCTACAGAATCTCCAGGGAACACCGTTGGAGCATGAAATATCTGTCTGACACATTGAATGAGAATGAATGATCATCATTTAGCCAAGGGCAGTATCTACCTCATCACCAGTTATGTTTTGTTTTATCTGAGTGGGTATCTCATCCACTTTGTACTGGCGAGAAATGTTTCGCCGAGCACCTATGGAGCGATAGGTGTCATTCTCTCCATTTTGACACTGCTGCAAATTCTTCTCATGCAGGGGATTCCCACGGCCGCAGCGAAATATTTATCCGAGGGAGCCGACGGAAAAGA
>DAOVAK010000433.1 GCA_030671095.1 Deltaproteobacteria bacterium
GAAACTCATCGAAGAAGATCATCTTCTCATGGGAAAAACCCCAGAGTCCCTTGGGGTCCCAGACGACCACCTGGGTGACTTTGAGTTCGTCCATGATCTGTAGGGCTTTGTCCACCTGCTCCTCATTTTCCACGAAGAGCACATTAGCTTCTGAATGGCCTACCACATAGGCCACTTGCTCTGCAGCCGACGTTGGATAGACACCACAAGTGGCGCCACCCGCGGTCATCGCCCCTAAGTGGCAGATCAGCCACTCGGGTCGATTGTCACCAAGGATGGCCACCCTGTCTCCTTTCTCCAGCCCCAGGGCCAAGAGACCGGCCGCCACCTCCCGTACCTTTTTGCCGTACTCCGTCCAAGAGACCCGGTTCCAGATGCCATAATCCTTGCGCCGGAGGGCCACACGGTCTCCTAATCGGTTCACCTGGTGGAAAAAGAGGTCAGGAAAATGGGCTGCCTCATACTGCATCACCAGGTTCTCCTTTTCTTGTAGAGTCGCCAACCCTTGGGAGAAACTGCTTCCCCGCCAGCGCCCAAATAGAGTTCCTGGACATCTTCATTTTCTTGAAGGTCCTGGGCCGTGCCTTCCAGCACGATTCGGCCAGATTCCATGATGTAGCCAAAGTTTGCGATGCGAAGGGCCATCTTGGCGTTTTGCTCAACCAAGAGAATGGTGGTGCCTGCCTGACTTATCTTAGAAAGGGCATCGTACACCTCACGCCCCACCTTTGGAGCCAATCCGAGGGATGGCTCATCCAGCATGAGGAGGTTGGGACGACGCAGCATGGCACGCGCCATGGTCAGCATCTGCTGCTCCCCCCCAGAGAGGGTTTCGGCCTGCTGCTTGGCACGCGCTTTGAGAATGGGGAAAAGCTGATAAAGGAATTCGAAGTCCTCTTGGATGCCTGAGTCTTTCCGGCCCCAACACCCGAGATCCAGGTTCTCCTTCACCGTGAGCTCCCGGAACAACCCTCGATCTTCTGGAACATAAACAATTCCCAAACGGGCGATATGCTCAGGAGGCAGCCGGTGGATGCGCTTCCCCATAAACTGGATTGTACCCTTATTGGGTTGGTCCTTAAGCAGGCCGGCGATAGTTTTGAGTAGGGTGGTCTTACCCGCACCATTGGGCCCCAGAACCGTGAAGATCTCTTTCTCCTTTACCTCCATTGATAGGCCATGAAGGGCATATATGCGATCATAGTAAAGGGTTTCAATGGTTGCGATTTTTAGTAAAGGCGTCATGAGTCAGTCAAAAGTCAAATCGTTTCAACTTTTATTGGGCCTCCTGTGCTGGTCGACTTCGAGATACCGGATGCCGGATACCAGATAGCCTTAGATAGGAATATGCCCCTTCCGCTTTATCCAGGATCAGGCATCCAGAATCCAGTATCACGAGGTTAGCACCGCTTAAATGGTGCGTACCGAAAGCTTTAATTACAGTACTTTCGTTGCAGCAAAGCCCTAGTCTTCACCCAGATAGGCCTTGATCACGGCTGGTGCGCGCTGGACCTCTTCCGGACTGCCCTGGGCGATCTTCTCCCCATAGTCCAGGGCCATCATGCGGTCTGCCAATCTGGAAGCGAGCCTCAGGTCATGTTCCACCATGACAATGGCCGTTTTGTATCTGCCTCGAATCTCTGTAATGCGGTAGGCAGTCTCCTCCTTTTCCTCAGCCGTCAATCCGGAAATGGGCTCGTCCAGCAGGAGCAATTGCGGTTCCATGGCCAGTGCCCGGCCCATCTCTACACGCTTCTGAACCCCAAAGGGACAATCTGAAACGCGCGACTGTCGGTAGGCTTCAAGGTCCAGGAAATCGATGATCTCCTCCACGACTTCCCGGTGGCGCAATTCCTCGCCCCGCATGCGGAGAAAAGCGCCGAAAGGATTTTTCCGGAACTTGATATGGCGGCCCAGGCGCAGGTTGTCTAGAACGGTCATGTGGAGGAAGAGGCGCAGGTTTTGGAATGTTCTGGCAATGCCTTTCTGGGCCACGACATCGGGAGACAGGCCCAGGAGGCTCTCCTTCTGAAAGAGGACTTGGCCCTGGTCGGGACGGTAGACGCCGGAGATGCAATTGAACATGGTGGTCTTTCCCGATCCATTGGGACCGATGACGGAGAGGATTTCCCCATCTTCCACCTGGAGGTCCACCCCGGCCAGGGCCATAATGCCTCCGAACCTGATGGCCAGTTGATCCAATTGGAGCAAAGGCATAGACTAGAACCAGGGTTTGTGGACCTTGTAATCCGTGACAGGCACGATCTTACCCTTCTCGGCCTTCGCGAGCCTGGAGCCGTTCATCCCATGGTGTCGGTTGGGCCCGTAGTTCACCGGGGCGCCCATGCCCTCGGGTCTCCAATTCTTGATCGACTCCATACCGCGGATCATCTTCTCAACTGTCAAATCTCGCCCAGCCCGCTTGAGACCCTCTACGAGATGCATCATGGATGAAGACCCGAACACAGCCATAAACTCCATCCCCACGAGCTTGGGATTGTACTTTTTCAGGATATTGAAGACCCGATCCGCCGCCGGATCGAAACCCGGGATATCCGCATGGGCCACTTGGGCAGGATAGACCCCTTCCCAGAGCTTTCCAGCGATCTTATACATGATGGGATCGCCGAGGGGGAAAGAAGCCAGGACCTTGGGTCGATATCCGATCTTGGCGGTTTCTTTCATTATAAGGGCACCGTGCGTCGGGGTCCCGATCAAATAGAGGGTGTCGGCTCCTGACTTCCTGAGCTTGAGGGCGTGGGCACCAAGGGCCCTTTCTGTAACGTCATAGGGGACCGGTCCCACCAATTTGGCCTTTCCGATCAACCCTGACAGGGCCTTTGCCATCCCTGACCAGCCCAGTTTCCCGAAGTCATCATTCTGATAAAAAATGGCGAATTTCCTGCTGCCCAGGTTTTTGAAGGCCCAATTTGTGATCCATTCGGCCTCGTCTTCGTAGTCCGGATATGCAACAAAGATATAACGGAGCTTATCCTTGGGGTAATCCACCCACATTCGGGTATTTCCATAGGCATTGATGAGGGGGATCTTGTTCTCCGGAAAGAAGTCCCGGCATGTATGGACGACAGCCGTTCCGAGGAGCTGGCATCCGGCGAAGATTTTGCCCTTCATCTCCTGAAGATTGGCAAGCCCCCGGGCAGGGTTGTATCCATCGTCCTTCATGATCACCTTGATCTTCCGGCCGTGGACCCCACCCTGATCATTGACATAGTCGGCCCAGGCCTTGGCTCCACGCGCTGTAGTGCCCCACAGAGCTGCGGGTCCTGAGAATGGGTTCGTTATGCCAATAACTACTTCGGTGTCTGTAACCCCTCGCACATCTGCTCCGAACGCCGAAGGAGCAACTAAGAAGAAAACAAGCAGAATGCCAGTCCAGAATGTAGCCTTTTTCATGGTGACCTCCTATTATAAAAGGTTAAAGTAAAGAGAGGGCCTTGAACGCCCTGTTCTCGCCGTAGAGACTTAGCCGTTTATGTTTTTTTAGCCTTCCCAGATCCATTTGAATCACGGAAAGACAAGTCATTCGCGGGTTTGGAGGGTTACCTAACCAATGA
>DAOVAK010000336.1 GCA_030671095.1 Deltaproteobacteria bacterium
TGCCCTCTTCAAACATTTCGAATTTTAGCAATTCATTGAGTGTCATTTTGTGGATGTCTATGACCAATTCTCGGGCAAGTTTCCAAATCTCCAAGCTCTTGTAACTCATCGCATCACTCCATCATATCGCTTAATATCCAATATCTAGGATCCAGAATCCAGGATCTAGAGGGCGAGGCCCTCTAAATGAGTTTGGCAATAACTCTTGCGTGCTTTTCTGCGGCGTTTTGGTTCCTCAAGACAGCTTCGCGGGCCCGCTCTCCAGAGGTCTTCAAGGCATCAGGATGGTTGAGAAACCATAAGGCCTTTTCTGCCAACATTTCAGGATTTGAAACAGGGATGCCCGCCCCCACTTCCTCCAACAGGGCTTTTGCGTCCAAGAAGTCTTCCATGGAGGGGCCGTAAAAGACCACCTTGCCCCAGACCGCTGCTTCAAGGGGATTCTGCCCACCGAGGGGAACAAGGCTTGCCCCGCAAAAAACGATGGTCCCCACACTGTAAAGCTTAAAGAGTTCCCCAAAGGTGTTCATGATGATGATGGGTTTCGTGCGCCGGGTCGCCTGGCCATCCAGTTCACTCCGGAGTTGATATTCAAAACCGCGTCTTTCAAGGAGGGATTCAATTTCAGAGGTCCTTTCAATGTGTCTGGGGGCTATAACCAGCACCGTATCAGGGAATTGCTTCAGGATCCTTTCATAGACATCCAAGACCATGCTCTCCTCACCTTCGCGGGTGCTGCCTGCAATAAAGACAGGATCGGAGGCCTCAAGATTCAAGATTTGTCGCATTTCTGTCTCCATGACAGGATCTGCCTGACTGGCAAGGAGATCGTATTTGGCGTTACCGTTGACCACAATTTTGTGCGGCTCGGCTCCCATCGCTTTAATGCGATCAGCGTCTTCTTGCAATATCATGCTGAGGGCATCCACATATCTTAAGACCTCGCGAAAAAAAGGCTTCAACTTCAGGTACCCCCCGATCGATCTCACAGAGATTCTGCCATTAATCAAAGCGGTTTTGATCCCCATTCGCCGGGCCTCAACAATCCATGCTGGCCAGATCTCCGTTTCCAGGAATACCAAAACATCAGGTCGCAGCCTTGAAAGGGCCGCCCTCACAGAGAAGATCGTATCTATCGGCGCATAGACAATAGGAATATCTTCTCCAAATGTTTCTCTCGCAAGTCCAATGCCATGATCTGTGCTTGCGGAAAGCAAGATTGAACAGTTCGGTATGCGCTTTCTGAGGGATTCCACAATGGGGGCCGCCACCTTCACCTCTCCCAGAGATACGGCGTGAAGCCAGATCCGGGGCGATTTTGGAAGATCTTGAATCAGCGTACGAGGAACAAGCCCCAGACGCTCTTTTAAACCCTTTCTATGACGCCCACTCAGCCGTGTATACAACCAGAAAGAGGGAAAGCAGGATATAAAAATACCTGATGTCAGTATGGTGTATGCTGTGTATAGAGGATTCATTGTTTTTCTGGACAAAATGTTTTCTACAGTTAAAATGGCCATCTGTCAAAGCTTTTGCTGCCTTTAACTCTCGGTTTAAAATCGCCTTGTTTAAGGAGGTCACTATAGATGTACCGGATCAAGACTTTAGAGATAAGGGGCTACGGCGATGAGCCAGTACCGCATACATTTTATGAGCAAGAGGAGACCCCCTCGCAGGTGGCCTTGCTGCTGCCAGGAATGGGATACACTTCACACATGCCACTCCTATACTATCCTGCACGCATTATGCTTTCCTTGGGGGCTGATGTGCTTGGCTTGGAATATGACTATAACAGACGGGAAGACTTTATGGCCCTTTCAGGTGAAGAGCGAAAGCAATGGCTCCTCGCAGATGTGACCCATGCATGTCGCACCGTTCTAAAGGGGCGCTCTTATCAGGAAATAACACTCATCGGAAAGTCCCTTGGAACGCGAGCCATGGGCCATCTGCTCACAACAGACGATCATTTAAGGGAGGCCAATGCAATCTGGCTCACACCGGTGCTGAGGAGTGAAAGACTTTGCAGGCAGATCAAGGAATGGGGAAGACGATCCCTCATAGTGATTGGCACAGCCGACCCACACTATAATCAGGCTCTCCTTGATGAGATCCAGGGGGCGACTGATAGTGAGATGCTTATTGTAGAAGGGGCGGATCATAGCTTAGAGATCGGGGGAGACGTACTACGGTCATTGGATGCCATGCAAAAGGTTATCCGCGCCATTCACTCTTTTGTTACATCCTAAGCTTCTCTTGATAGGAGATTTGAAACCGCAGACAAACGCAGACAAATTGTTCCGCCGATGGCGGAGCAATTGGTTGTCATGCCCTACGGGCCTAGTCAGCGCTACTTAGGGGTGAGTTCTTTGAATTTATAGAATATAGAGATTTTACTCTGCCGAAGGCAGACTGAATTCATCTCAAACTGATCTTCCTGGCACACGCCACCAAGGTCTGCAGACACCTTGGACAAGTCAACATCTGCCAGTTCCCTCAAAAGTTTCGCATATACGAGCTCGTAGTTACCCCTGGTGATCATGGCGGGCTTTCAACTCTAGTCTTGATAAACAATGATGCATGGATTATAGATTGTTCTTGAGGATAAACCAATAGAAATTGACTTGGGAGGGTGTGAGATGAAAAAGATTGAGAGGGCGATTATCAGCGTGACGGATAAAGGTGGGGTCGTGGAGTTTGCCAAATCACTCTCCAAATTTGAGGTTCAGATATTGTCCACAGGTGGTACGGCAAGAGTCCTTCGGGAGGGAGGCCTTTCTGTTACAGACATATCTGAGTACACAGGTTTTCCCGAGATGCTGGAGGGCCGGGTAAAGACCCTTCATCCAAAAGTGCACGGTGGATTGCTCGGGCTCAGAGATAATCCAGAGCATGTGCGTATGATGAAAGAGCACGAGATAGAAAACATAGACCTTTTGGTGGTGAACCTCTATCAGTTTGAGAAGACAGTGGCAAAGGAAGGCGTAACCCTGGAGGAAGCCATTGAGAACATCGACATCGGTGGGCCCGCCATGCTTCGGTCCTCGGCCAAAAACTTCAGGGATGTGACCGTCATTGTGGACCCGACGGATTACGAGGTGGTCCTGGAAGAGATGGAGGAGCTGGGAGGAGCTACTTCCCTTCAGACCAGGTTTCGTTTGGCCAAGAAGGTCTTCCAACTCACACACAAATATGACGGCGCCATCACCGATTATCTTGAAAAGGTTGAATTGTAAAGCCGATTCCGCTGAGTCGAAACAGAAAATGACTGACCAAGGAGACTCGAAGGGCATTGTGAGATCTGTTTGATTTTAGCTTTCCGCCCTTTTGGCGAAAAGCTAAAATCAAACACTCTCTGTGTCCTCTGTGTCTCTGTGGTGAGTGATCTCTTTATCCGGGCAGGGGGCATTTTTGTGGACGAGACGATCTTTTTTCTCGCAGAAGATGGCCTGAAAGGTGCGACAACTCCCAGAGCCGTCGGTCCCTTCATCTTTCGGCCAGTTGGCATATCGGCAGTTTAGATCACAGAATTGCATAACCAGATTGGAGTATTGGAGTAATGGAGTACTGGAGTGTTGGGCTCTAAGGAATTACTTATGGCACGTTTTTGATATTATTGCAAGGTTCCGAAATGTAGCGTAGCACATTGGCATAGCATTGATGGATTCGTTTAATAGTTGAACTCATTATTCCAATATTCCACCATTCCCTGGCCCAGACCTGGTCTGGCGAAGTTCATATTTTAAAGAGCCGGCTACCGAAATAATTCGTGCGAATTAGCATATTCCACGCAAGTCGCGCCAGGGCGGGCCAATATTCCGTGGGGGCGTAGCCCCGAATTTTCTTGAGGAGGAACAAGATGAATCAGAAGCGGGATAAGGTATCTGGCTATCTTGGGGGCGAAAGGGTTCCCCATTTTAGATCGCTGTCGGAGATTGAATACAAAGAAGTGTATGGGCCATCAGATTGGCAGGGAGAATTGCCGGAGCCCGGGGAGTATCCCTTTACAAGGGGAATTCATAAGGACATGTACAGGGGGAGATTGTGGACCCGCCGCCAACAAAGTGGCTTTGGTACCCCCGAAGAGAGCAATGAGAGATTCAAGTATCTCCTTGGGGTCGGCCAAACCGGGATCAATATGGACACAGACATCGGAACAAAATTGGGACTGGATCCCGATTATCCTTTGGCCAAGGCGGATGTGGGTCTACAGGGAACCTCTCTGTGCACATACGAAGACATGAAAGCGTTATACGCGGATATCCCG
>DAOVAK010000685.1 GCA_030671095.1 Deltaproteobacteria bacterium
AAATGACCAAAGAGGATATCCAAGAGGCAGGCGGAAAGGCTGCCAACCTGGGCGAGCTCACCCAAAATGGTTTCAATGTGCCGCCCGGGTTTTGTGTCACGAGTGAATCACTCTTCTATCACATCGGTCAAAACGGTCTCCAACCCCAAATCGACGAGATCGTGGCCGGCCTTGATTACGAAGATTACGGTGGAATAGAAGAGAAGACCTCCCAGATAAGGGATCTCATCACAAAGGCCGAGATCCCTCAAGACCTATTCCAAGAGATAAGAGAGACCATCGAGGAGCTGAATACCCCTGAGGAGTCATTCGTGGCTGTGCGTTCTTCGGTTGCCGTAAAGGACAGCCCCATTTCCTCTTTCCCCGGAATGATGGACACCTATCACTATCTAAAAGGCGAGGCAGAAATTGTTGAGCATATTAGGAAGTGCTGGGGGTCGCTATGGACAGGCAGGGCCACCATGTCACGGCATCACAAGGGCGTAGACCACAACCTGGGACTTATTGCCGCAATTGTACAGAAGATGGTTCACTCGGAGGTAGCCGGCGTTTTGTTTACGGCCAACCCAATTACCAGCAACCGGGATGAGATCGTCATAGAGGCCAACTGGGGATTGGGTGAGTCCGTGGTATCTGGCAAATCCATGAATGACTTCTTTGTCCTGGATAAATCACCCCTTCATCTGAAGGACAAGAAGATCTCAAAGAAGACGCTCATGATCTCTTTTGATGAGGAGAAGGGTTACGGAAGGAAAGAGATGGCTATTGCCCCTGATAAGATGGACGCCACAACGCTTTCCGACGAACAGGTTGAACAGCTGGGAGAAATGGGCCTCAAGATCGAGGAGGTGTTCGGATTCCCACAAGATATTGAATGGGCCTATGAAAAGGGCGAACTATTTGTATTGCAGAGCAGAAATATCAGGACCCTCAAAGAGTAAAGAATGGTAGATTTTGCAAAGTCAGGCGATTTTCGCCGAAGCACTTCACGCGAGGGGATTGTCATGGCAGAAAGTAGTTTGTTGGAAGATAAGAGAGTTCTCATCGTTGATGATGAGCCTGATGTGTTGGAGACATTGGAAGAGCTGCTGAGCATGTGTGAGCTTGTCACGGCTTCCTCTTTTGATGAGGCCAAAGTGCTGTTGGAAACCCACAGTTTTGATATGGCCGTTCTGGATATCATGGGCGTCAATGGGTACAAGCTTCTCGACATTGCCAATGAGAAAAAAATACTGGGCGTCATGTTGACGGCCAACGCCCTGACCCCTGAAGATACGGTCAAGTCCTACAAGAGGGGTGCGGCCTTTTTTGTTCCCAAAGAAGAGATGGCCAACGTGACCACATTCTTAAATGACGTACTGGAGGCAAAGGAAAAGGGTGAGAACTATTGGGCCAGGTGGCTGGACAGGTTGGGTCACTACTATGACAAGAAATTTGGCCCTGACTGGAAAGACAGCGACAGGGAATTCTGGGAAGCCCTATCCAAACAAGATTGGCGGTTGGCATCCGTTCTGAGGAGAGAAGAGGATAAGTAGGGCAGCCCACTGCTTGCCCTGTGGAATGCGGTGCCTATTCCACCGGGGTAACGGCCAAAAAGGGGCGGGCACCGTGGCCTGCCCTACCGCCTTTTCGTCATTCCCGCCCCGCATCAAGTGCGGGATAAACTGCAGCGGGAATCCAGGCAAATTACCTCTAAAACCGCCGCTATTGGATGAAGGAGTAAATAAATTGAGAAGACTTGAATTTAAATAAATTAAGCATGAAAGGAGAAAAGAGAGATGGCACAAAGAACCGTAGATGTACACAACCATTGGTATCCGAAGGACTATCTGGATTATTTATGCGGCAGGGGTTTGAAGGCCAATCCTCACGGTGAGCATGATGGGGGAACGCATTACAGGATGTGGTATAAGGGCGCATGTGTGGCCCACATCGACCGCGCTGGTCACTATGATCTGGAAGAGAGAATCAAGGACCTGGACGCCGGAGGTCTAGATACGCAAATGTTGACGGTTACTATCCCAGGACCGGAAACGCTTCCGAAGAAAGAAGGCTTAGACTGGGCCAAAAAATGTAATGATCACCTGAAATCTGCAGAAGAGAAATACCCAGGACGTTTCTACTGGCTGGCGAGCCTCCCCTATCAGGATCCTGATGAGGCATGCAAGGAGCTGGAAAGGGCCCACGACATGGGCTGTAGGGGAATCCAGCTTTTTTCCAATTTTAATGGGGAGCCGGTCTTTCTTGAGAAGTTTCATGGTATATATGAACTGGCCAA
>DAOVAK010000633.1 GCA_030671095.1 Deltaproteobacteria bacterium
TGGCAGAGCAAGACTCCGGAACAGAGAGAGGAAATACGTCAGCGGTGGCGTAAGATGACACCAGAAGAGCGAAAAGACTTTCGGGAAAAGAGGCAAAAACATCGGGGGAAAAGGCCATACAACGGGTCGAAAAGAAGATGAAAGAGCTGCGCCTACCGCTTTCTGCTTTCGAGCAGAGGCAGAAGCCAGGTTTGATTCCCTCCGTGGGTTTTGAGTCGTTCTATGATGGGATTTATCTTCAGGCCATAACCTAGCCCACGCGCAGGCAGGACGATAAAGCTGACCACGCCGCCCAACTCCAGTTTTCCATCCCGTACAAATAGGACAGGAGAACCACTGTCCCCCTCACTGACAACGGCGGAGATTCCGAATATATGCTTATAATTGTCCGTTACTTCACCTTGTTGTCCGTACCGAACAAAATCCAGTTGGGTGACATAGCCCATCCTAATGTTCAACCCGGTCTGAAAATTTGAGGGAAGTACAATCGCATTTGCTACCCTGAAGTCGTCCGAGTTCCCTATGGAGTAAACGGGAGGGTTTACCCCACTTTTCACCTCAAGCACGGCAAAATCCAATGCATCATCCCGATAAATGACGTTGAGAGAGCCCCGAGAGCCATCGTCGAATACAAGGGAAGTGGTCTCTTCCACCTTGGCCTCCGGATCGATGGGAAGATTCATCAATCCAAAAGGCGTTTGCGCCTGGAAGGTATCGATGGAGGTGACATGCTTGGCTGTCAAAAGATGTTTGTTGTCAAGGGAAAAGGCCATCCCTAGAGCCTTGAGCGTTGAAACCTCATCCCCGATCCGAAAAGTCGTTGAGGTCTCGATGCGATAGATGCTTTTGGCCACTTCATCCAAAATTTCATCTATGGGGTCCACATAGAGGTGAGAGCTGTCGTATCTGCCATCCATGGCGCCTCTGGAATGGGGCGTGCATCCGCCAATCAGCAGGGTGAGAGAAATGCTACACGCAATGATTCTAACAATACCGGTAAAATTCATTTTCCGCTCGCTTGCTAGGCTCTTCTCCACCTATGGATTCTTTCCCTTCAATCCAGAGCTTGAAAAATTTCTAAAAAATGGTTATACAGGTAACTAAAGGTTTTCAATGGAACGGGGGATTTATATCACTCGCCCATGAAGATAACAATAAGAATCTCAGCCTATTGAAAGGTGAAGTGATGAAAAGGGCAAACATTCTATTGTTCATTACGCTTTTTGCCGTGGGCAGCCTCTTCCCGCTTCCCATCTCATGGGCCGCTGTTGATCTCAGTGAGGACCAAATCCGCTGCAAAATAGTAACGCTTATAAATCCTAAAGGCATCGTCCACATCCAAGGTATACAGATAGATACGGACGATCGCGGGCAGCTAAATCTGGAGATTGATGCCAATTTGGGTAGCTGCTGGGGCAAAAAAGAATATGCAAAAGGATTTGCTCGAGATGCACTCAAGGCCCTGTTTGCTTCGGACCTGCCCATATCTCACGTCATCTTGAATGTCTTTGGAGGCAGCCAACCCCTCCTGAGTGTGGCGCTGGGTAAGAATCAGGCCCGCAACATGAACTGGGACGAAGGCGATTCTCTAAATGCCTTTTATGAGCGCCTCAAATCGAGAACGAACTATAAAGGAGATCCTGAGGACTTCTGCTGGTTGATAGAAAAGAGCCAGGGGCTGAACCCTTGAGACCCTTCTAAGACGTCCCACGCACACATCCTTCCCAAAGGCCGCGATGGCCCGTATGAGCCTGGCCCGTTCGGCAAACGGGCGGCCTTCCAAAAAACTCCCCCTATTATTTAGTGGTTTCAAAACCCATCAGCTTAGCTGATCGTGTAGTTAAGCTCTGCCAGTAAAATAAAAGCCAGAACGTTTTCTCTCGCCCGTCGGAGCATAGCGGAGATCCCGCCCCTGCGGGGCTCCCCCCTCATCGATCCACGGGGTCGCTCGAGCACGCAGCCTCCGGCCCGTAGGGCCTACGCCCCGGAGGGAGAACACGGAGAACACTCGAAGAATTCTTAGCCACAGACCCGCCTTTCCATCCTCCGCAGTAGCCTGCTACGGAGGACGGGCGCCTTTCGGCTTCGTCGAGGCAAGTCCACACAGACTAGCGCAGACAGGAATATTAATCACGAAAACACCCTTCGACTGAGCTCAGGGCAGGCGAAAAAAAGAAACCACCCCAGTTGAATATTCCCGCCAGGCGGGATTCAACGGGGCAAGCGAAAAAATTTTCTTAGACAGGATTTATAGGATTGCACGGATAGAATAAGAGAGGATGAATGATCGCTCAGAAGCTCCCCACGCACTAGTGCACGGGGAGGCCTTGATGACTCACATCAAGGCGCTTGAAAAGCTTCACGGATTAGGAACAAGCTAGCTTGTTCCTATCCGAGATAGCTTGTTCAAGCCACTTTTGAGCGATCTCTTATGCATTTCCGATAGAGCGTCTGTGTAATCTGTGTAATCTGCGGATCAGGAGTCCTGTCCAGAGGATATATCAGCAAGGAGGAGATTCCAACGCAGTGG
>DAOVAK010000111.1 GCA_030671095.1 Deltaproteobacteria bacterium
TATCGGGCCGAAGCCTTTGGCGAAGGCCGATCCTCCCCGTGCTTCTCGGAGCAAAGCGGAGATCCCGCTTGTCGAAGATGCCGCTTGCGGTGCGGGGCAGCGAGGCATCCTGGCGAAGGCGAGTGGAAGATCCATATAAATCATTCATTTTTTGCTCTATTTCATGCGGATAGGATCAGCGCCTCACTGTGATGGCAGAGGGACCTCGAAACCTGTAAGAGGGGCATGGATTTGGGGAAAGTCCCATGCGAGGCATTGTTCAATATGTTGAAATGATTTGATATAATTGCTTCTGGATGGTATCATTTTAGGTGCGTAAAGAGACAAACGGCGACGGTAGCTGGAAAGAGAGAAGAGGTCTGGAGATGGATCGGGACGGAAAGGGAGAATTTGGAGAGGAAAAAGAAAAATTGAACTACTACAAAGCCCTCCACGACATAGCCAATCAAATTCACGCGGCAAAGAATACGGATGACATCCTCATCAATTTGAAGAACAGGATCCTCGGTCTTTTTGATGCGGATCGAGTGACCATCTATGTGGTGGAAGGCAAAAAGAAAGAAATCTATTCACAGTTCAAGTCCGCCGATATATCCAGAGAAATTCGGGTTCCCATTAATAACAAGAGTATAGCCGGGTACACGGCCAACAAGGCACAGACAGTCAACGTTGCCAATGCCTATGACAGGGATGAATTGATCGAAATCGACAAGGATATCTCTTTTGATAGGAGTTGGGATGAATCATCCGGTTACTTGACAAAGCAGATTTTGAGCATCCCCATTTTTTACAAAAAGTACGTGATAGGGGTCCTCCAACTCATTAACAAAAAAAATGGTGACAAATTCACCCAGGAAGATCAAGAGTCGGCCGTTGAGATGGCAAAGGTCCTGGGGATTGCCTTTTACAATCAGCAAAAACTAACGCAAACCGGGAAAAAGAGGACAAAATTTGACTACCTGATCGAAAACAACATTATCACTGAAAAAGAGCTGGGGAGGGCCATTAAAGCGTCTCGAGAAAAAAAGACCCCAATTGAGTCCATCTTCATAAATGAATTGAAAGTGAGAAAACAGGAGGTGGGGCGATCCCTTGCCGAGTACTATGATTGCGAGTATATACCTTTTGATAATGGTCACCCTATCCCGGGCGAGCTTTTGGTCAAACTGAAACAGGTTTATCTTGAGAAGAACCTCTGGGTCCCCCTGGCCAGGGAGGATGGTAAGGTCAAAATACTTATAGATAACCCCGAGCGACTGGACATCATTGATAGTGTGAAATCATTAATTCAGGCAGAGAGCTACGAATTCGCCGTGGGGCTGAGGGAGGATATTCTGCTATATTTAGACTATTTTTATGGAAATGCTCGTGAACTGAATCAAGGGTCTATAGATGAGATCCTGGGTAAACTGGGTCCCATGGAAGAAGAGGTCATTGAAGATTCTTCAGAAATGCTGACAGAGAATGACAGCGCCATCGTGCAGTTGGTCAGCAAGATCATCACCGATGCCCACAAGAAGACCGCATCAGATATACATATCGAACCCTATCCGGGCAAGTCGGGCGCGGAAATCCGATTCAGAATAGACGGCACCTGCCATATCTACCAGACCATCCCGTACCACTACAAGCGGGCCGTGGTCTCTAGGATAAAGATTATGTCCGACCTGGACATTGCTGAGCGCAGAAAGCCGCAAGACGGCAAGATAAGATTCAGGAAATACGCTCCCCTCAATATTGAATTGAGGGTGGCCACTGTCCCCACGGTGGGGGGCGAAGAGGACGTGGTCATGCGTATTCTCACCTCTGGCGAGCCTATTCCTCTCAATGCCATGGGAATGAGTGAAAGAGACTACAACCTCCTGCTCAATTTGATCATAAAGCCCTATGGTATCATTCTCGTTGTGGGGCCTACCGGAAGTGGTAAAACCACCACCCTTCATGCTGCCCTGGCCTATATCAACAAACCAGACAAGAAGATCTGGACGGCCGAAGACCCTGTGGAGATTACCCAGAAGGGGCTCCGCCAGCTCCAGGTCATGCCTAAAATAGGGGTGGATTTTGCCGCAGCCATGCGCTCTTTCTTGAGGGCCGATCCGGATGTGATCATGGTGGGTGAGATGAGGGACCAGGAGACGGCCGCCACCGGTATAGAGGCCTCTTTGACCGGCCATCTGGTCTTTAGCACCCTCCACACAAACAGTGCTCCTGAGACCGTCACGAGGCTCCTTGAAATGGGCATGGATCCGTTCAATTTCGCCGACGCGCTCTTGGGTATCCTGGCACAGCGTCTGGTCCGAACCCTGTGCAAGGATTGTAAAGAGGCCTATCATCCGAGCCGAGAGGAATACGATGGCCTGGTTCGGGCATATCGTGGGGAGTTTGATGCCCTGGGATTTTCCTATACCGATGATTTGACCCTCTATAAACCAAATGGGTGTGACACATGCAATAACACAGGATATAGGGGTCGAACGAACATTTGTGAACTTCTCGACGGGACGGACGCCATAAGAACACTTATCCAGCGAAAAGCCACCATGGACAAGATCAGGCCGCAGGCCGCACAAGACGGGATGACCACCCTGATGCAGGACGGAATCAGAAAGGTGTTTCTGGGACTTACGGATCTTCAGGAGGTCAGAAAGGTCTGTATCAGGTAGGGGGCGATTTGATTACATTCTCTTCGTTACATGTATTTCGACAGATTCTGCCTGAAAGAATTCCTTGGAAAAACGTGCCACCTGTTCAGGGTCATAAGCCTTGCAACTGAATATGTCGATATAGGCAGCATTGGTAAGGTTGGCAAAGTGTCCTGAAATCAGGGAAGTTTCAATAAACTGGACCATGGAATGCCCTTCCACGCGTTCGTCTTTGCCAAAATGAACCACATGGCACTCTCCAAATCGTCGCATCCCAATTAAGTCGCACAGTTCAATGACGTATTGTCTTATCTTCTCTGCGTCCCGAATAATCTCCGTATTGCAACCATAGATGTCGAGACTGGTCAGCAGTCCCCAGGGGATGGCATCTTCTTTTAGTGCAACCCTTGAAGTCATTTTTCCCATCCCTCCTTGCGGTATCCACAATTTGGATTTTCCTCTCAATTAAAAACGGATCATAATAATCCCTTTTCATAATTTGTCAACAGAAAACTCAAATTAATGATAATGATATCAGGGGATTCGGCCCAATTCTCCCCACCAAAATTCCCCGAGACCGGGACGCCTACCATGGGGCTGGATTTTCTAAATTTTGGATTTCACTGCAACAGCGAGAAATGGAGGCCAGAGCTGTCAAATCCTGATGATATGGCCACGGATTTCTCTGTCGATTGTCAGGAGACCTATACTTTTTCGCCACAGAGATGTAATCCCGTCCGAAAAGGAACCGGGATTGAAATAGAGGATACCGTTTGTGCGGTGATTTGCAGCCCGATGGCTGTGTCCAAACACTATACAGTCCACCCCTTTGAAAAGGGGGGTCAGTTTTCTTTCGAGCCTTATGGGAAATCCCCATCCGTGTGTCAATCCTATCTTGAAATGGTTGACTGAAATAACCTCTTTTACCGGAAGTTTCTTTTTAACTTCAGGGGGATCATTGTTGCCGGCAACAGCAATGACTTTCTTTCCTTCAAAGGCCTCAAGCACCTGAAGGGAGGTGAGATCACCGGCATGAAGGATCAAATCCACGTTCCGAAAATACTCTCCCGCGATCTTTTTGAGCAATCGACTGGGCCCTTTAAGGTGAGTGTCTGATATAACGCCTATCTTCATAAAACTTGTCTCCGCTTTGCTCCGCCCGTGGAATACTGGAATACGGGAATGGTGGAACGGGGCAGCATACGCCTGGACACACCAAAAATACATGAACAGATTTCGTTGCAGGATTTTAGACGCACTAGTAGTTCATTACATTAATCCGCGATATTATAATGTCATTGCGAGGAGCCGAAGGCGACGAAGCAATCTCTTGCAAACTAGAGAAAACAGTAACTTTCACAAAATGAGATTGCTTCGCTGAGTTTACCCTGAGGAACTCGAAGGGCTCGCAATGACCTCTTATGTGGGCCTTATTTATGCAAAGAACTTTTGGGACACGACACTAGATTTTTAGCCCCGTTAGAAACCCTTCCTTGATAGCCTCTAGGGCGTTGCGCGGTGCTTTGGCATCCCCTATGGTGTAGATTTCCGGGACCCGATCCCCCATCTCATCAACAAGCAAGTTCACTGGCTCCGCTCCCGCCGCGATAACCACAGAATCAGCAGGCAATAGGTCACGTTTCTGCCCTTTCTCAATCTCCACCCCGTCGGGCCTGATTCCCACCGCTGTTGCGCCCGTCAAAATGGTCACCCCTAGCCGTCGGAGTTCCATCATGACCGTCCACCGCGTTGAGCCGCCTATGTCCTGTCCGGGTCTTTTCATCATTTCCACGACGGTAACGTGCCTGTTCCCACGGTTCACCAATCTTTCCAAGGTCTCCCAACTTTCCGCCCTGTTCGCCACAAGAAAGTGGAGCACCTCGGGAGAAAGGGTCCCTTGATCAGCGAGGTGGATGGCTGTTTCAAGTCCCACTGCGTTTCCTCCCACGATGACCACGTTCTCACCCACATTGGCCTTTCCGGATAAGACATCCCATGCCGTTGCGACGTCTTCGGTTTCTATGCCGGGAATATTGGGGAGAAGGGGGCTTGCACCTGTAGCCAAGATGACCACATCCGGTTCCATTTCCTTTACCAATCCCTTGTCAACCTCTTTTCCGAGAAGGATGTTCACGTTAAGGGCCCGCAAATTATTTGTCAAATCTGTGGCTGCAGTTACCATTTCCTTCCTGCCCGGTATATTGCGGTTTAAGAGGAGCTGTCCACCCAACTCATTAGCCCTTTCGGCAAGGGTCACTTGATGGCCCCTTTCCGCAGCGGTGCAGGCAGCCTTCATCCCCGCAGGACCTCCCCCAATCACCAGGACCTTTTTCACGGGAGCGGCAGGGGTGACTTCTGTTTCCGCCTCCTTGCCCGCCCTTGGATTGACCAGGCAGGTGACGGGTCTGTTCTGGAACACGGCGTCAAAGCACCCCTGATTGCAGGCCACACAGTGGTAAATCTGGTCACTCCTACCTTCTCTGGCCTTGGCGAGAAGGTCCGGATCTGCCAGGAGTCCTCTCGCCATGGTCACCAGGTCGGCCTGGCCGTTCCGTATGATCTCTTCGGCAAGATCGGGATCATTTATTCTGTTACTCGACAGCACGGGCACGGAAACAACGGATTTGATACCCTGTGCTAGATAGACGAAACCCTTCCGAGGCACAAACATGGTCAACTGAGGAACACGCGTTTCATGCCAACCGCCAGTCACATTGAAAAGGTCAACCCCAACCTTTTCCAGTTCACAGGCGAAGGTCTTTGCCTCTTCATTCGTGTTTCCTCCCTTCATGAATTCATTGCCCGCCAACCGCATGATGATGGGATAGCCAGGTCCCACAGCCTCTCTGACTTTTTGGGTCACCTCCAGACCGAATCTCATCCTGTTCTCAAAAGATCCCCCATATTTATCCTCTCGTCTGTTCGTCAGGGGGGAAAGGAACTGGCTAATCAGATATCCTGCGCTTCCCAGAATCTCCACCGCATCGAATCCTGAATCTCTGGCGCGCTGGGCGGCCGCTGCAAACTTTTCCTGCAGGGCCGGGATCTCATCCAGTTCAAGGGCCCTGGGACTCTCTCCCGTTAGTTTGGACCGTATTGCCGATGCTGAGATCGGTTTTTTCCCACCAAGCATGGAGGAATGGGCATAACGTCCAGCCTGATAGAGCTGGGCGGCAATCGTTGATCCCTCAGCCTTGACCGCATCGACGAGTGTCCTAAGACCCGGGATAAAACGGTCATCATCTATACGCAACATGCTTCCCGCTCCAGCGTACGCATCTATGCGACAACCTCCCACGATGACAAGACCGACGCCACCTCTGGCCCGAACTGTGTAAAAGTCTGTTAGACGATCTGTCACACGACCTTCTGGGGTATAACCGAGATGCATCGCTGTTAGGACCACCCGGTTTTTCAGTTCCACGTTGTTAATCTTTATGGATGAAAACAAATAGGGAAACTCTATTTCATTCTCCTCAAGGCAGAAAGACGGATGCGCTGAGTTGGCCCTGTAAGAGTGAAGCCCCCCGCGCCCCCGCTGAAACGGGATCTCCACTTTGTTCCGACAAGGCGCGGGGCATCTTTCGTTCAACCCTAAAACGATCTCCTCCCCCTTGACGGGGGAGGACTAAGGTGGGGGTGATGCTCTTCTTCACCCTCCCCTAGCCCCTCCCATCGAGGGAGGGGAATTTAAAAGGATGCCATTCATCCCCGCTCTGAAGAACGGGTCCATCCTCCGTAGCAGGCTACTGCGGAGGACGGAGCATTCTGGTATATTTTCGTAAAGACCGTTATCTTTATCACGTACTCGCTTCAATTGGCCAATCAAAATTATGCCTCCATAACTTTTATGGGTTAATGGTGTTAAAGAGAGCGGAATAGTCCATATCACTCAGTCCATCATCACATGTCATTTTCACCACGCGACAAACCCCCTCAAGAGCAGCAGGTTGCAGATTCATTCCTTTCGCTTCACCCAGAAACAAGTCAATATCTTTGGCCAAGTGTCTCGTGGGAAAGTTGGGATTGGAATAGTTCCTTTCCAGCATGCGCTGAAGTTTCTTGTCAAAGGTGGGCGCGTAAAGGGCACTTTCACGCAGGATCTCCATAAAGAGATCCACACTTACGCCCTTGCGTTGGACAAACCCGAGACTAAGTGAAAAGGCAGCCGTTAGAGAGGCTATGAGCTGGTTCAACGCAAGTTTAAGGGCCGAGGCCTGGCCAACTTGGCCTACGCGTAGTGGCGTAGAGGAAAAAATTTTGAAGACTCCTGACCAGCGTTCGTATTGTGAGGCCGACGATCCCACCATAACAATTAACCTGCCCGCTTGTGCTTCCGGGATGCTGCCCAGCACAGGGGCCTCAAGGTATTCCCCTCCAGATTCAAGAACCTGCTCATTCAAATCCATACTCTCCGAGGGAGATATGGTCCCCATTTGAATGACTGTGCGGCCGGACAATTCTGTTCGCGATGTGTTGCTGAGGAGCACATGGTGGATCGCCTCGGCATCTGCAAGCATCAGAATGATGCATTCAGAAGATTGAATGGCGTCTCTTGCACGGCTAGCAATCCTTGCCCCTAGGGGTTTCAGGGGTTGTGCCTTTTCAAGGGTGCGGTTAAAGACAACCAGTTTATGGCTGGCCTGAAGGATTCTCTCAGCCATGGGACGGCCCATGAGCCCAGTGCCTAGCAACGTAATGTTCATACTGCAAGTTTCCTTTCCATGTCTAAGGATTTTGATGGTGATGGATAATATAGAAAAATAGATTTTGAGGCAAACGGAAGGAAGGTAAGGACATTCCCATGTGGTGATTGCCTATAATGGCTAAAATATTAGACAAACGGGAAAAAAAGGTTTATTAAAGAAATCTAAATCAGATTTTGAGAGAATGCGCGGTACGATGTTATGTGGTTGATCTGACAACAGATTACCATGCCGGGCGCAATCCCAAAAAATATGAGATCCATTCCATATCTTGGCTAGTTTCCATCCAGAAATGGCCCTTTTCTGCAATCTCTGCGTCGATCTTCGGAATTCCTTG
>DAOVAK010000327.1 GCA_030671095.1 Deltaproteobacteria bacterium
GTCAGAGACGATATCGTATATGATGGGGATGCCTTGGCATTTCCGAACGAGTCCGGCAAGAATGAGGGAATTGTATTCAATAATTTGACCCTTTTTCAGCTGATCTGGATCTCGGATTTCTTTGTGATGGACGAGTTCAGAGCCTGTGGGGATAATAACCACCTTTGGCTTTTGCCATGCCTTGAGGGAAAAAATACCCGCGCTGATGAGCGATCCCATATCGTAGGCACGTATTTGATGGTTTTGAGGCAGGAGCAATTGAGTCGCAACGATATCCTCACCCACCTTTCTCACATGCTGCCAGGGATACGCTGGAGACCGGATCTCCACTTCCTCTTCATTGAGTTCATGGACCTTTTCAACCATGATAACCGCGTCAAAGCCCTCAGGTATGGGCTGACCCGTGTTAATCCACAGGGCATCTTTGCCTATCCCTAAGGTTTTTGGATGTCTTTCAGTCGTCCCATATGTGGCCTCTGCACGAACCACGATACCATCCATAGCCGCTGAGTGATAAAAGGGTGCAGACATCTTTGCAAAGATGGGCTCCGCCGTGACACGACCCTGTGAATCTTCCGTAGAGATCTCTTCAACAGCTGTCCTCTGGTCTGCTTTGAACCTAGAGAAGAATACTGCCTTGGCCTCTTCCAGGGTCTTCATGGCCAAATAGACATGCCTCTTCAACACGACCCTCCTTTCTTAGGACTAATGAACAAAACCTTTACCCGATCACCTTCATATAGCCCTTCCGTATTCCTCTCCACCCGAACCAGGCCGTCCGCTTCCACCAGTGTGGATATGAGACCAGATTTTCCGAAAATGGGGTCTGCGATGAGTTTTCCATCCTTTTCTATCAATCTGACCCTGATATAATCCTCCCTTCCACTGGCCGACTCGATGTTTCGGGTCAGCTCCGCCTCGACCCCCCGGCTCAAAGGCCTGGTAAAATCCCCTTTCCCCGACAACCTGGACAAAAAGGGATTGAGAAAGACCTCTGCCACCACCATGGCCGAAGCCGTATGCCCTGGCAGACCGATTGCGGCTTTGGAGCCTACCCTGGCAATGATGGTGGGTTTACCCGGGCTGATGGATATCCCGTGGACAAGAAGTTCCACGTCGTGAAAGGATTCAAAGACCTTGAGCGTCATGTCCCTGCTGCCCACGGAACTTCCACCAGATATCCAAACGGTGTCCGCCTCCCTAAGTCCTTTTTCAACTCGAGCCTTGAGTTCATCAAAATTATCGGCACACAGTCCCAATGCCAGGGGTTCTGCACCTGACTGCCAGCAAAAGGCGCTCAGGGTATAGGTGTTGATGTCCCTGACTTGCCCCGGCTTGGGCCTCTGATCAATCGGGACGACTTCGTCACCAGTAGATATGATGGCAACCCTAGGTCTTCGGTAGACAGAGACTTGAGCTAGGCCGATTCCGGCCATAACCCCTAAATCCTGGGGTCTTAACACACACCCCTTTTCAAGGACTGGGGATCCCCTTTTGAAATCATCATCGGGTAGGATCACATGCTCAAGGGGGGATATGGCACGGCTGACTTCGATTGTATTTTCATCCAGTACGTGAGAGTACTCCACCATAACCACCCCGTCAGCACCCTCAGGCAACATACCTCCGGTGGAGATTTTCAACGCTTGCCCGGGTCCCACACCTCCGGTCGGCACTTCCCCCATAATCACCTCTCCCTTAACCTCGAGCATTGCAGGAAGGCTTTCAGTCGCACCAAAGGTGTCTTTAGCCCTCACAGCATACCCATCCATAGAAGACCTGTAAAACCCTGGCAGGTCTTCTGGCGAGATGATATCCCGGCTCAAGATCCGACCGACGGCCTTCTCCAATGGAACCGTCTCATCTCCCAATGCACCAAATTGTTCGATGATCTGAAAGACCTCTTCAGAGGTCCTGACTTTGAAAAACAAGCCTTAAATACCTCTTTCTATGAAGATGACTCACATCGCTTCTCCACGCCTTTCGCGACTTTATCCTTTGCCACAATGAGGAGAAGGGAAATGTGAGGCATTGTGTCATAAATGACATAACCCCGCAATAAAAATCCTCACCCCCTTCTTAATACAATGGTTATGACCTGATACGGCTTCAATCTCCCTTTTGCTCTATCATAAAGAGGGGAATTTTGCAGGTCTCCTCCGCTAGGGCGCATATATTTGAAAAACGCCAATTATTCTTTATAATTGATTAGAAGAACGTTTTTCTATAACTTGTCTTTTACAGAAAGGAGTCACCTTGAATACCAGGAAGCCAAAGGGCGTTTATATAAAGCATATCTATTGGCTCACAAAAGATGAGGAAGCCCGTTTGCAGGATGAACTGGAAGTCCGTGGTGTTCGAATAGGATCGGCTAAAGGTGTGGTCTGCACCCCTTTAGATGCAATCAACAAAATCTCCAGCGTCGCACCAGAGGTCTGGGGTGATACCTGTGCCAGGCAGGGAAGTTGGTATAGGGCCAGTGATAAAAACGGGCTTTACTTGGTGATAAGCTCCTTTGAACTGGAGGGTTATGAAAATAAAAAGGTGGCAAGGATCACCAAATCAAGTTTTGATCCACCCCGATTGGCAGGGTCCGAAGAAAAAAAGAATATGATTCATAATTCGGACTTCATGAAGTCTGTCCCTTCTGAGTGGCGGACCGTCCGAGAAATCGAAAAGAGAATCTACTTGAGATGGGCCAAGAGATTGGGCTCAGACGTGGAAAACTACGACTTCCTTTATCTCTCTCATACAGCTAACCACGCCAATTTTATCAAACCACATTTTTTCATCCAGGAAAATCAGAGTATAATACCGTATTCTATCGACCGTAGTGCTCATCTCTGTTCCTGCTGTCTAGAACTGTTTCAGGTGCTTGGCAGCCAATATCGAAAAAAGCTGGTAGCTCCTTGCCCAGGCGCCACCATTTTTGCTCGCCTGAAACCGAATGGCTATCTTTTAGTCGAGAAGGCTTAGCGTTCCAGTTTATATTTGCATATTATAAATTACAACTCTGTTTCATCTTTTTTCCCCAAAATTCCTTTTCTTTTTTCGCGCCAGTCAGGGCCGCCGAACCTGTCGTCATAAAAGTTACATAGACGTTTAATCATCTTCTCCCAAGGGCTCGATTTCTTCTGTATCGCCTCAACAACGTTAGCCATAAAATCCTTGATATCATTCATCTTCTCCTTGGGCGCATAGTAAACAGCGTCTTCGGCGGAACGCTTCAGGTTGTCGCTGGAGTGGGCATGGGCAGTGAGCACAATGGCCGGAATTTTGCGTTCCTTGGCTATCATTAACAACTCGAACCCTTTAACCCCCATGATATCGAGCACGGCGATGTCATAAGGATTTCCCATCAATAATTCTTTCGCTTCCTCAAAAGATGTAGCCGTGTCGATCCTGCATATACGCAATAAATCCACGAGTGTTTCCAGTACATCCGGCTCATCATCAATGATGAGAACTGGTTTTCCTTTAATCATTTTGTCAGTATTCATCATTAACCTCCCATTCTAACCTCCATAATTCATATTATAGAGGTCATGAGGGTCCAAAATAAATACGAGGCTTCATGCCGGCTAACGTGCGTCTTGGCTGTCCGGCTGAAAGAGACGTTCGGCAGGACAGCAGGAAAAAACCTCATTAATTTGGAGACTATGTCACTCGTCACCAATATCTACATCCTTTTTAACAATTGATTGGCTGCTGTAAGCATGGGGTCCCATGTGGGGCCGAATGGGGGAGCATAGGCCAAGTCGGATTGGCTGAATGCCTCAACCGTCATCTTCGCATGGAGGGCCACGGCAGGTGCGTTCACCCTGTGGGCCGCCCCCTCTCTCCCAACCAGTTGAGCACCTAAAAGTCGACCCGATTTTTTATCCCCCACGAACTGGACCCAGATCCTGGATCCGTTGGGATGGGCATGGGCTCGTGAGCCACTTTTTATCACCATCTCAACAGGGTCAAACCCCGCCTTTTCCGCTTGAACCACGCTGAGGCCGGTTCGGGCCACCTGCATGTCAAATACCTTAAAGACCGCAGTGCCTACAATACCCGGCAGTTCAACATCCTTTCCGGTCACATTGTCCGCAACAGCCCATCCCGCCCTATTGGCCCTCAGTGCCAATGGAATCCAGGCCCTCTGCCCGGTAACCACGTGAAAGGCGTCGGCACAATCCCCGGCGGCGTATATATCCCCATCAGAGGTCCTGAGGGCATGGTCGACGGCAATAGAGCGGGAGGGTCCGAGGTCAAGACCCGCTTCTTCAGCCAGTTCACTGCTCGGCTTGATCCCTACGGCGACCAAGACCATCTCGCCTTCCAAGACAGAATCGGAGCAG
>DAOVAK010000051.1 GCA_030671095.1 Deltaproteobacteria bacterium
TCTTGCTTTCAGCGTTGCGCTGGCCTGGACTGCATCAATTCTGTATACGCTATAACATACGAAACGGATCAAAAATTTGGCACCCCGTACCATCAGCGTTTTGTTGACTTTATGAGATATGTTCAGACCAATGATCTTGTGACTGCCGCTTGCATGACAGACTCTAAAGGAGACCGAAGCCTTCCTCCGTCAAAACAAGAAGATAAAGATCAGTATCTGCATATTGTGGAGGAGAAAAAAGGGGGTATCGTGGTGCGAGGGGCGAAACTTCATATTACAGGTGCCGTTAACTCGCACGAATTGGTCGTCGTTCCCACCCGGGCCCTCAAAGAGGAAGATAAGGATTATGCCGTCTCCTTTGCCGTGCCGGCAGAGACAAAGGGTGTCACTTTTGTATATGGCCGTCAGCCATCTGACACCAGGAAGCTTGAAGCGCTTCGATCGGATGTTGGCAATCTGTTTTATGGGGGTTGTGAGGCCATGATCGTATTTGACGACGTCTTTGTTCCAGAGGAGAGGATATTTATGAAGGGGGAATATCCCATGGCTGGTCGACTCGTGGAACTCTTTGCAGCACACCATCGGGCCAGCTACGGGGGTTGCAAGGTGGGGGTTGGCGACGTACTGATCGGTGCTACGGCCGGCATTGCTGAAGCCATGGGAATCGAAAATGCCGCCCATTACAAAGACAAGCTGGCAGAGATGGTTCACCTGAATGAGACCTTACATGCAGGCGCATTGGCCAGCGCCGCGAGAGGTTATCAGACGCCTAGTGGCTCTTACGCGGTCGACCCCCTTCTTGCCAACGTGTGTAAACTCAACATCACCCGTTTTCCTTTTGAAATATCCAGATTGGCTCAGGACATTGCCGGAGGCATTCTGGTTACCATGCCTTCGCTGGAAGACCAGGAAAATCCGGACGTGGGGCCCTATTTGAAGAAGTATCTGGTGGGGAAATCAGGGGTGAGCGGCGAAAAACGCATGCGGCTGTTACGACTCATGGAGAACATCACGTTGGGTACGGGCGCAGTCTCCTATCTGACGGAATCCATCCACGGGGCAGGGTCCCCGCAGGCCCAAAAAATCATGATCCCCCGATTTTGTGACATTGAAGCGACCAAATCCTATGCGTACCAGCTCTGCGGGATTGATAATCTGAAGTGAAGCACCCCGCGCCCCCGCTGAAACGGGATCTCCACTTCGTTCCGACAAGCCGCGGGGCAACCTGCTGCGCCGAAGTAGCCGTTTCGGCTACGAAGGTCGAGTCCGCGCGCCCGTCCTCTCCATCCTCCGCAGTAGCTTGTGCTACGGAGGACGGACGCAGTAGCCTGCTACGGAGGATGGAAAGGCGAGTGAGCGTCTCGAAGGCATCCCCAGGACGAAATCTCTTCCGTTCTCAATTCAGCCCCGCCTTGCGTAGGTCCTCATGTTGCTGTTCCAAGTGTGAGGGGTTTTTGTAATAGCTATATTGCCGGTCCCACTCGAGGGAAAAATTGGGAAATAACCGGAGCAGCCCAGCTGCTGCTTCACGGGCCTCCCGTTCTCGGCCCAGCCTGATATAATTTATGGTTAGAATGAGCTGACATGGCCATAGAAATTCGTCTTCTCCACGGCTCTGGGAGAGGTTGAGGTACTTTTCGGCCAATTCAATGGCCTCCTCATGCCTACCAACGTAGTAGTCGCACATGGCAAGTTCAACGAGATACCAGGGCGGATAACTAGGTTGGAGGCGCAGCGCCTTCCTGGCCATAGCGACGGCTTGCTCGAATCTTCCCGCAAAACGCAGGATATGGGCCATGACTGCATGAACATCGGCATCATTAGGACCCAAGGCAACGGCCCTCTCTCCTTTGGCTATAGCCAGGTCGTGCTGCCTTTGGTACAGATGGATGCCCGCTAGCAGCGCATGAACATCAGGAATAGAGTCATCCAAAGCCTCCGCCTTTTGGGCAATTGAATAAGCCTGTTTAAATGATTCCTCTCGAGATTCAACCCATCCAAATCTCGCGTCGAACCAGTAGGTCCAAGCCAGAAGTAGGTATGGGGCGGGGTACTTGTCGTCCAATTCAATGGCTTCCTTTGCTGCCTGCCGAGACAGCACGACGGCTTCTTTACTGATGCCGGAAAGGGTAAAAAACTTACGCGCCTGCAAATACTTTATGTAGGCTTCGAAGTTGTCCGTTCCTTTTCCGTACACACGGGCTTGCTGCCCCTCGGTCAGCTCCACTTGCAAGGCCGTTAAGATCTTCATCGTAATTTCGTCTTGCAAGGCAAAAATGTCACCCAAATCACGGTCATAGCGCTCCGCCCACAGGTGAAGTCCTGTGACGGCATCCACCAGCTGGGCTGTGATTCGTACCCGGTTTCCAGCCTTACGCACACTGCCTTCCAGGATGTACCGTACGCCTAGCTCCTCACTGACCACCTGGGCCTTTACAGGCGTGCCCTTGTAAGTGAACGAAGAGTTGCGAGCTATTACAAACATCTGTGGAATCTTCGAGAGCCCGGTAATGATCTCCTCGGATATGCCGTCACTGAAATACTCCTGCTCAGGATCGCCGCTCATGTTAACAAAAGATAATACCGCTATGGACGGCTTGTCGGGCAATTCGAATCCCTTGGTTATCTTTGGCCCAGTAACTTGAGGCTCTGTCAAGATCCTATACACGCTTACTGGCTCTGCGATGTTCTTAACGGTGTGCTCTCCAAGAAATTCATATTCCAAGTTCAATTTATTCTTCACTTCATCAAATGCTTTCTTTGAGATGCATATGCCTCCGCCTTCAGACAACCCTTCTAGCCGCGCTGCAACATTGACGCCCTCTCCGTAGATGCGATCTTCATCCTCAACCACATCACCAAGGTTGAGGCCAATTCGAAATTCCATCTTGCGATTTTCGTGTAAATCAGCGTTTTTTATTCTAAGCTCCTCTTGTACCTTGACCGCACATTCCACAGCATCCACGACACTGGCAAATTCAGCCAAGATGTTATCCCCTGGGGAGTCAACAACCCGACCTCGATATTGCTGGATGAGTTTAGACATGAGTTCCCGGTATTCCTTCAAAGTACGAATAGTCGTCAGTTCATCTTCTCCAATGAGCCGACTGTAGCCCACGACATCCGCACTGAGGACGGCGGTCAGCTTACGTTTGACGCGCTCCTCCATTAACGCCATCACCTCCCCAAATAGAAAAGCCTCCGAAGGGATCCGGAGATCCCCAGGAGGCTCTGTTCTCTCTACCCTCTGGCAAGTTTTCTCATATCTCACTCCAGAAGGTCAGGGTTATGCTGTTGGGTTGATTTGGTGCCAGATTTATTGAGAGTTCGCAGGATAGCCTTTTTTCGCGAGAATGTCCATATCTTGTATGCACTTAAAATAACTAAATATTTAATGTTCCTCTTATAACGTGGGCAAAACAAGAGGCCCGAAATTTTTGCGTATCCTGCTTCTCATCTACAACGCACCACTTCATTGCCACCCGACAATTTCGGCAAGAGACTGAAAAGGTCAGGAATCAGGAATGTGGCGAAAATGCCACACAAAACGCTGGGCTAAAATGAAGCCAACACCTCAGCTATCAATGCAACTATCTGATTTTTAATCCTTATTAGTCGTCATGGTTTCTGCTGGTACGCATATTGCTTTAATAGTCCTCAAAAGATCAATTCCGACCAGGGCAGGAGATGAGAAGAGCGCCCGCTAAAGATGGCTCTATGGTCTTAAAACGGTGAAAGGTTCTAACATCTGGAACAAGGAGAATCCCATGAAGAACAACCTTATCAACTTTTCATTGTTTTTAATGATAATATTTTTGGTCATAACATTATCTTCTAGGATGTGATTTAGTCCCATGATAGTGGGAGAGGGAGGTTGATTCGAGAGAGGAGATATTTCGGGTATTCAAGAGATTTGGCCTTGATTTCGAGATTGCTGACATTCTCGATCAAGTCTATCAGGGGTGATAAACGCTCATCTTGCCCGGATGGTGAGGCGGGATTTTCTTGAACTTCACCATTTAAGACATGCGAAAGGCAAGACCTAGGCTGTAGAAGAGATCACCTTGAAGCCAGCCTCCTGGAGAGCACTGGCAATAGCCTCCACATCGCACTTTTCTAATCGAAAGAAATATGTGCGATTTTCTCCAAAATCTTTTCCTGAAATCCCTACACTTATCACTTCCCCTCCCTTGCTTCTGATGAGCCCTGAGACAAGCTCGAAGGCCTCGGGATCATCCCCCAGAACCACATCTATTCTTGAGCTGGATTTCAAGAGACCCATCAACTCGATGAATGCCTCCACGAGATCGGCCACGGTGAGGATACCCACAACTTGGCCGTAATCATCCACTACGGGAAGGCCTCCTATCTTGCGATAATATATGAGTTTGGCGGCATCCTCTATTTCTGTATCCGGCGTAACGGTCAAGGGCTCAGTGATCATAACCCCCTGAATGGTGAGATCCTCGACCAGGGTAGCCAGGAATACCTCTCGCAAGTCACTCTCTGTCACAAGCCCAATGAGTCTTTGATTTTCCACCACAGGCAAGTGCCGGATGGAATGCTCCCTCATCAGCTCCACGCAATCTTGAACCCTCTGATCCAGCGTGACAACAATCGGGTCTTTAACCATCCATTCTGCAACTTTCATTTCTCACACCCCCAGACACCTTACCTGATTAATCCGGTTTATTCAAGGATTAGGGTCGGCGTCAGTCCCCAGATTTCCTGCTCTTATCCGGGCGTATTGCAAGGCCAGGCCCAGGGCCTTGATGGCACTCTCAGGGTCATTGAACACGGGGAACCCCAGGTTTTCTAGACGCTCTGCCGTATCACGGACAAGCCGCTTGTCTGGTCCGTAAACCCAGCTCACAAGGGGTTTCTGGTACTGGTCTTTCACGTCCTCGTAGGCCTTAATATACGATTCTATACTCATTCCGGTTGAGTCTGCCCACAAGACATTAAACAGTGCGTCCACATTCTCATCCGCCATGACCGACTTAAGGATCTTACGGTAAAGGGACAAGAAATCCTTGACGACCGGGGCCATTGGCCCGATATCCACGGGCATCACGCCCAATCCTGGAAAAATCCCATTGAGTATTTCGCTTGTTTTCGGACTTAAACGGGTGACAGCCAGGCCATATTTTGTCCCTTTGTCGATAGCCAGCACACCCACCCCACCCGTATAACTGATAATACCCAACCGATTCCCTCGTGGCAGGGGTTGCATGGCAAAAATTTTGGGTAACTCGAAAAGCGCATTAAATTCTCCAAGACGCAAAATGCCCCCTTGGCTGCAGGCCGCTTCAAAGATCTTATCATCAACAGCCATGGAGCCGGTGTGAGATTCTGATGCCTTTGCCCCCTCCTGTGTCCTTCCCGATTTCAAAATGAGAATGGGCTTTTGGGCGCTCACCCTTTTGCAGATCTCAAGAAACCTTCGTCCGTCTCGGATGCTTTCCAGGTACATGCTGATCACGCTGGTTTTCGGGTCCTTTTCCAGGTATTCCAGCATATCGCACTCGTCCAGATCGCATTTATTTCCAAAATCGCAGATCTTGCTTACCCCGAAACCCAAGTCGGGATAGGGAAACGCCTGCGGGTTGCTCATTCCTGTCTGGGAACATATGGCGACCGGGCCCGCCTTGAGTTTATAGTATCCCGCTTCATACGGGCAGGGATTGAGTCCATTGGAGGTATTCACAATGCCTGCGGTGTTGGGACCGATTATTCTAATGCCCCGCTCCCGTGCAAATTCCACGATTTCATTTTGCAGACGAGCACCCTCTTGGTCCCTTTCAGCAAAACCGTCAGACACTAAAATGACTGCCTTGATGGCCTTCTCCGCACATTCTTTCAACACCTGGGGAACAGCCCGCGCATTGATCATGATAAGAGCCAGGTCTATGTCTGCGCCAACCTCCTTGATAGAAGGATAAACCCGCAAGCCATGGACCACCCCATTTGCGGGGTTGATGGGATAGATCTCCCCGCTATAGCCCGCATTCAGCAGGGACTTTATGACCACATAACCGCCAAAGAGTCCCTCCTTGAGTGATCCAATGACAGCAATGCTGCGGGGCTCAAAAAATAAAGAGGGGTCAGTCTTTGCAACATCCTTATTCGAAGCCGTTTTTCCCATCTAGATCTCTCTGTCGGTCACGAGCAAGCCCCCAACCCTTAGGAGGCGCTAGCATTGGTGTAGAAGGTCGGTATAATATTCCTTGTCAATATCCAGGAAGATCAGGTCAAGATGTGTATCTCTTAACATAATGCGTTGGTCATCGAAACATAAATCCTCTTTATGAAAGGCGAAATTGAGCCGTGCCAACGCTCGTCGACCCACCACAACTACCGAATTTTACTGTGTTTTTTCATTGACATATAGCCCGATATATCCTATCCTATCTATGTCGTATACGAGTACGTTTCGCATCCTTTTTACTTAACAATTTAACAATGAAAACCGATAAGCCTCCAGAGCACGAGACCCCACCCAAAGAGATCCTTGACTTTATCGCTGCTTTAATGCGCGCCCTCAATACCGCCCGCCTCTATGCAACCGACCATGAACTCTTCAAAAAGAATATTGAAGAGGTGCATACAGCGCTCGGGACCGCGTTGGCCAATAGCGGTTCTCTTTTTCTTGGGTGTGCCAAGGATACCCTCTTTCTGGAAGGCACATTTTATCAGGCTGATGACACGCACTTTGAGAAATTCCTAGAGTTCTTTCACGCCCTCAGAATCTCTCACCTACTCTTTGACAAAGGAATAGCTTCCAAGGAACTGGAATCTTTTGTGGCACTGCTGGCGGGTGCCCGCCCGGGGCAAGGCGATGAGATTTCCGAGGCATTAGCTCGCGAGAACATTACCCAGGTGAAGCTGGGATTCATGGACTACTCTGTATTCTCCACGATCCAAATGGTTGCTGCTCAGATGGCCCAATCCAGCGATGAGGAGTCCATATGGCGACTGCTCATTCTCCAACCCGAGGCCGCAGGAGTAGTCACTCTTGACCCAGAGACCGTGGAACGGCTCAGGCGCCTCTCCGAAGATGGGGAGGAATTGAAGAGATTGATCCTCCAGATGGATGCAGATATGAAGGAGGGGAAAGAAACGGCCTCCTCCTCCCAGCGGGGCACGCTTCTGGGTAACTTCATCCAGAACCTGGGTGAGACGCTGGCAAGCATCGCCCCGGAAAAAAGGGATCAGTTTGCACTTCAAGTGGGAAATATCCTTGAATCCCTAGAGCCGCAGCTCAAAATCCAGATCCTCGGATCAGTACCCCCCGACGATACAGGAGAAAAAGAGGGTGACTTCCTTCAGGAGATCTTTCAAGACCTATCTGATAGCGAGCTCGTTCGTCTTCTGGCCGATGCCCTGAAGGACTCTGGGGCAAATTCACAATGTTTCAACAATCTATTTCAAAGGACCCTTGGCAGATACCGTGAACCCAGCCTGCTCTTGCCTCTGATTCGTCAGGAAATGTATCAGGCCACCATGGAGTTTCAGCCCGGCAGGCTGAGTCACTGGCAGCACTTGGAAGAACTCTTTCTCCAGCAACAAGAATCCGAACAACTCAATGCACAATACCGAAAGGAAATCGAGTCCCTGGCCGCCTCCCTTCAAATAAAGGCCCCCATGGTGGAAGATGAGGAGATGGCCCGCCTCCTCAGAACCCTGGCCCCTGAACCCCTGATAGCAGCCAAAGCCCGACTGATCATCGACCTTCTCCGCCATCCTCATCCCACTAAAGTAGAGGCTTTTGTTCCCCCTTTGCTGGAGAGCCTGGGAGATATAATGCGCAATCTCATGGGTCGGGAAAGGTTTAAGGCCGTTGGAACCCTTCTGCGTGCGGTCTTCGTAATCCTCGCCAATCTCCCAGACGAGGCCTTGGCAAGGAAAACCATGAATGCTCAGTTAAGTGCCGAAGAGGTTGGTGAACTGACAAAAGATCTCATGAAGGATTGCACGACCTACGAAGCAAAGGAGACCGCTGCCATTGACGCGATTTGCCAGGTTTTCCCGGAAAAGACGGGTGGTTTCCTTATAGACCGCTTCATAGATCTCGAGACCGATGATAGCCCTCAGGCCCACTGGCTCTCCACCACATTGGCAAGTCTGGGCCCGAGATCGAGCAGGATCTTGAGCCAGCGGCTCCAGGATGCGTCAGCGCGGACCCTCTTGCGGCTCCTTGACCTGGTTGCCCTCTCTTCCGATAAGCAAATGGGCACCGCCGTGGAACCACTTCTCGATCATCAGAGCCATGAGATGCGGCTAAAGGCCATCAGCACGCTTGGACATCTGCGAGCAGACCGATCCATCCCTCGCTTGGAACAAATCCTTTTTCAAAAGTCCCTGCTAAAGTCTAAAAAAACAAAGACCTTTCAAATGGCTGCAGCGCAGGCCATGGCCAAAATCGGAACGAAGGAGGCCCACAAAGCCTTACAACGGGTTGCCAGCGAGGGATCTGGCGACCTCCAAAAACTCTGCGAAGAACTGATTCAGTCCAGTGGGAATGAGCATGACAGCACAAACCAAGAATGAGCAGTTGCATACCCTCTTTAGCAACATTTGCGTCAACCTTGCGGGCAGCATCCGGTCCCTTTCCCTTTATCCACCGGAACACCCTGAAACCCAAAAGAAAACTGGCGATCTCTTTAAAGGTTTGACCACATATTTGCAAGAGCAACCCACGCTCACACTGGTCTTGTTTAAAGGCGAGGCCGTGGTGGAGAATACGCCTTTACCTGAGCTCAGCGAGAATCTCGCTCAGTTTATAAAGGGCTTAGAGGACATGAAACTACAGAGAATCGTCTTTCGCCGCGGCGTGACCTTAAAGGAAATTTTACTTTTCTTGCAAATGCTGCTGCCCCTGCTGAAGAATCCCAAAGGTGCTGATCAGGTGATTTCAAAAAACCAGGACAGCTTGCCACACATTGTTGCCGGAAGCCTCCCCCTCGAGGGGCAGGCCGGGGTTTCCTATGAGAACCTATCGGGTGCGCCTCAGGCCTCTCGTCATTCTGTCCTTTCCTTCGCTGACCAGCTCAAAGACCTGTTTGCTGACCTGGGACGACCCCTCCCTAAGGACAAGGTGGGACTGGCAAAGGAGATCACAGATACGATCCACAACATGAACATCAGCGAGGAACTCCCCCTGAAAGTACTTATCTATCGGCGCAGTCCTGATCCCGATCCCTACATACATGCCATCAACGTGTCTGCGCTTTCCATGGCCTTAATTGAACAACTGGAACCGGACGAAAGGCACGTTCATGAAGTGGGCCTTGGCGCCCTCCTCCATGATATTGGCCTCCATATACCGCTATCGGAGCCCCAATCCAATACGGCGGGGGTCACGTTGGATGAAAAGAAACGTCAATGGGAGCACCCCATTCGAGGGGCAGAAATCCTGATGACAAGCCCCGGTATGCCCGACCTTCCTCCCATTGTCTGCTATGAGCATCACCTCCATTACAATGGCGGAGGTTACCCCAAGCAAAAGCGGCCCAGGGACCTCAATTTGGCCAGTCTGATCACCTTCATCGCCGATACGTACGACAATCTCCGTCGTAACCGGCCAGGAAGAAACGCCCTATCCCTATCCAATACATTGAATTGGATGGATCGCAAGGCGGGAACGCTTTTCCATCCCCTCTTACTGAAGAAATTTCGAGCGTTGGTCAAGGCTCAAGTCGAAGCGGCAGAGTAGAAACATACCCAGATCAATCACTTCACAATCGGCTTCCTCACGAAATGGCCGTCGTCATACTTCTGCCTCACAATAAACCCTGCTGTTCCCACGTAGATGGCGTAACGATTGTCACCCCCTGCAGCTTGAAAAACGGCATTCCCGTAAACGGTACTCACAAAAGGTAATTGCTGTCCGTATTGGTAGAGGTACCGCCAAAGAGGATGGTCCTCATCATCTACAAGTGAATAGATGGTACGCGGTTCATTAATCTCTTCCACAGTAACCACGTAGCGACCGGTCAGACGCGTTAGTCGGTAACGGGTGTGCAATCCCAGGAAATTGAGCCAGCTCTCCCATTTTAGAATATCCCCCTCGATCACCCACTGATCACCCTTTATCAAGAAATGACGACTCGTTTGAGAGCCCCCAGGATGAAATTGCCTCAGTGCTATTCGGCTCACATGAGGTGCATCCGATGATTGGATAACGACTTCAGCCACGGGTTCTTCATAGGTGAAGGCATAATATGAACGGAGGAAAAATCCCAGGAACAAGACCATCCCGAAAACAGAAGTCCATAAGACAACCAGGACCAAGTTACGCAGGCTGGACAAAAGCCCGGGTGTGTCTGTTCCTCGTCTGCGGAGTGTGAGGATTATCCAGCGGATCCGTCGGTAGAGAAAATAGATAAAAAAAAGTAGTCCAAG
>DAOVAK010000387.1 GCA_030671095.1 Deltaproteobacteria bacterium
TTGATTGGCTGCGGTGAAGTTGGAAAAAGAACTGCCCTGCTCGCTACAGGAATGGGAATGAAGGTGGCTGCGCATGAACCTCATCCCGATCCTTCCTTTTTTCCGGGCAATTTCAGCTATGTTTCACTGGAAGATGTATACGCCCGGTCGGACATTATCAGTCTACAGTGCCCTCCTTTAGAAAGCGGGAAACCCCTGATCGATAAAGAAGCCCTCTCAAAAATGAAAGAGGGCGTTTATCTGATCAACACCGCCAGGGCTTCCCTGCTGGATCCGGTCGCCCTTTTGGAAGGACTGGAGAACGGACGGATAGCAGGCCTTGCGGTTGATGTTTTTGACCAGGAGCCGCCATCGGATTATCGGTTGGTGCAAAACTCACGGGTCATTGCAACGCCCCATATAGGCGGATTCACTGCGGAGAGTGTTGCCCGGGCGACCACGCAGGCGGTCAAAAATATTATCGAAGTCTTAAATCAAGGAATGAAAGGGGAAAAAGAAAGATGAATCAACAGGAACTGTTCGAAGCATTGAAGCGATACAGGGTCATCCCGGTTATCGCCATTGATGATGTGCAATCGGCCCTGCCCCTGGCGGATGCCCTGATGGAAGGGGGGCTTCCGGTGGCGGAGATTACTTTTCGCACTGCCGCGGCAGGAGAGGTTATCGACACGCTCAAAAAGGAAAGACCCGAACTGATTTTGGGCGCAGGCACGATTCTCTCCATTGAGAATCTGCGCTTGGCCAAGGAATGTGGTGCACAGTTCGGTGTGGCCCCCGGGTTGAATCCGGGAATCGTTAAAGAAGCCCGCACATTGGACTTGCCCTTTATCCCGGGCATTGCCACCCCAAGCGATATAGAGGCCGCATTGGGTCTCGGCCTCAAGGTCCTGAAATTCTTTCCTGCGGGGGCCATGGGCGGTGATGCGATGGTCAAAGCCCTGTCCGGACCCTATGCCCACATGGGCGTTGAATTTATGCCTACGGGGGGCGTAAATCTCAAAAACCTGGAAACCTACCTGTCGCTGCCCACGGTGGCGATGGTGGGAGGTACCTGGATAGCCAAGAAGGATGTCATCGCGGCAAAAAAATGGGATGAAATCCGGGAGAATTGCCGGCAAGTGCGTGATCTTGTTGCTCGAATCGGAGGAAACCTACATGCTTAACGGTGGTTACATGGGAAAAGTGCTGAGAATTGATCTTGCCAACCAAAAGCACCAGGTTGAACCCCTGAAGGAGAATGAGATCGTGAAGCTGTTGGGCGGGCGAGGTCTTGCAGCCAAAAGATATTATGACGAGATCGGTGGGGAGGTAAAACCCTTTGACGCTGAAAACAAGGTCTTCTTCTTCACAGGGCCCCTTACGGGTCTTCGCTTGCCTTCCACCACCAAATTCCAGCTCAGCACGAAATCCCCGGAGACCGGACGGTATCTCTGCTCAAATTGCGGCGGCGATTTCGGCCCGCAATTGAAAAAGACCGGATATGACGGCTTAATCATTGAGGGGCGAGCCTCAGAATGGACCTATATAACCATTAAGAACGAAGAGGTTATATTCGGAGACGCCCGAAACTGGCAGGGCCGGACGACCAACCAAACCTTAGATCTGTTGCGGGAGGCAATCGGTGAGAAAAGGGCCGGTGTTCTTTCTATCGGTCCGGGCGCAGAGCGTCTCGTCCGGATTTCGTATGTCAATGTGGATAGCCGGGCCTTCGGGAGAGGGGGTCCGGGCGCGGTTCTGGGGTCAAAGAAGGTCAAGGGCATTGGGGTATTCGGCACAGGCAAGATCCCGGTGGCCGACGGGGAGAGGATCGATCAAATCCGGGAGAAGGCCCTGGAGAACTTAAAGGTTACAAGGGCCAACCATAGGAAGTACGGGACGGCTCAATACATTGAGGTCATCAACGAGCTGGGGGCTATGCCGACGCGTAATTTTCAGACCACGTATTTTGAAGGCGGAAGCAAAGTGGACGCCCGGACGATGCTTCAAAAATACTATGTGAAGAATTATGCCTGTTACCAGTGTCCTGTGGCCTGCGGGAAACTCCTTGAAGTCAAAGAAGGGCCCTATGCCGGGGCAAAGGCCCGCTCGGAATTTGAGACCATCGGCCTGCTGGGGCCCAACTGCGGCATTGATGACTTGGGTGCTGTCATTCATGCCAATCAACTTTGTGATGAATTGGGCTTGGATACCATGTCCGCCGGAAATGCGGTAGCACTGGTCATGGAACTCTATGAGCGAGGCATCATTACCGATGAAGAAACACAAGGTATCGAAGCACGCTTCGGCAGAGCTCAGGCCTTAATCGACATCATCAAACTCATCGGCGAGCGCCGTGGAATCGGCGACCTTTTGGCCGAAGGCATGAATCACGTCATGAAGGTGCATCCGGAATGGCGTCGCTATATTGTTTCCGTAAAAGGCATGCCCTTTGCCGCCTATGATCCCCGGGCCTTTCACGGGAACGGACTCACCTATGGCACATCGAGCCGGGGCGCCTGTCATAATGTGGGGGGGTGGACGATTCGTGCCGAGTTGCAGAGCGGCGACTATGATCGCTATGCCCTGGAGGGCAAAGGCGAGCTGGTTAAGTCCATACAGGATAATAGGGCCTATGTGGACAGCCTCGGAATCTGTACCGTGGTCAGGAGTTCTTTAGGTTATTCCAACACCCCAGACGGGGATGTCCTTGAGGCGGTGACAGGGCATGATTTCACACCGCATCTCATGGAGATCGGGGCCAGGATTTATACCCTCGAACGGCTCATTATTAATCGAGAAGGGATCACCCGGAAAGACGATCTCTTACCGGAACGTATCTCAAAGGAGCCTATACCATCGGGACCGGCGAAGGGTCATGTCTTGAGCCCTGCAATGTACGATGTCATGCTGGATGAATACTATGAGAAAAGAGGGTGGGATAGCAATGGGATACCGAAGCAGGAAACGTTAGAGAATCTGAAGCTCCAGGAGCTTCTTTGACCGGTCATGGCAGAAACAGTCAACATCCACGTCAAATACCTATCCGCAATCAGAGACAAGGTCGGACACAGGGATGAAACGGCCAGCTTTCCGCAAGGAACAACCCTCCAGGATTTACAAACCTGGCTCAATAACCTCTATTCTTTATCCGTTCCGGATCCTGGAATCATGCTGACCCTCAACGACAAAGGATGGGGCCAATTGCCGGAAGATTTATCTACTGAGTTAAAGGATGGAGACGTGATCTGCATCTTTCCGATCATCTCAGGCGGGTGAGCCAGGTCTATCTCATCGTCCAAGTTTGCATGTTGGAAACGAGCATCAATATAGGCATCCAATTATGGCAGGAATAGGCGCATTTATTTTTGATCTGGATGGGGTGATGGTGGACACAGAACCCATCTCACGCCGGGCCTGGCATATCATTCTAAAGGACTTCGATTTGGATTTGGACGAAGAAACCTATCGATCTATCATTGGTCGTGGATCAGATGAAAGTGCACAAATGATCAAATCGTCCTTAGGCCTATCCGTGGACGCTTCAGAGCTTGTGCGCCGTAAAAAGAAGGTATTGAACAGACTATTGTCGCGTGATATCCCGATTATGCCGGGATTAGGGAGGCTGGTCGAAAGGTTGTCTGATGCGGGAATAGCCTGGGCCGTGGCAACCTCCAGCCCGCGTCGCTATGCTCAGGACATATTAACGCGGATTGGATTGCTCCAAGAATGCTCCGTCCTGGCCGGCGGCGATGAGGTACTCAGAGGCAAACCCGAACCCGACATCTACCTGCTTGCGGCCGAACGTTTGGGTGTCTTGCCCCAAGGGTGTCTGGCCTTAGAGGACTCCCTGCCCGGATGTCAAGCCGCCATAGCCGCCGGAATGGTGACCCTTGCGGTAACCAATGGACAGACCAAAAGAAGCGAATTCGGTTTTGTGGAC
>DAOVAK010000449.1 GCA_030671095.1 Deltaproteobacteria bacterium
AATTAGGATTTTGGTCATTTGGGTTTGTTTCGGATTTCGATATTCGAATTTCGGGTTTTGCTCCTGAGTTAATGTTGACTTTCATTGGCACAAATCTTCCCTAAAATTTGAAAAGCTTTTCGATCAATTGGGATTTCATCAGGTCCCCTTCAATCTTCAACTTCCCCGACGTATAGGCCTGCATGGCGTTCAGAGTGCCTTCTATGAGGCCCACAAAATCTTCATCAGACATGATAATGGTCGTCGTGGGGCTCTCATGAGTCCCCTCATTCACTTCGCAGGCACCATCCTTCACCGTCGCATTCCAGTCACCCCCATCTGTACCGGATATCTTGAACTGAAACACCACATCCACACCGGCCTGGTCCGCCTGAAAGGCCTCCGGCATTCGATCGAAAATGGTCTTGACCGTCAATCCCTCGGCCGCAGGTGCCTCCGCTTTTGGGCTAAAGGCGTCCATCATGGGACTTAGCCCCACCGTGGCGTTATAGTATTCCTGTGCACCTTCCATACGCATGATCTGCTTGAGTTGGCCCTTCACCGCTTCAGGTTTGGGAATGGCGACTCCGTCCCCTACAACAGCGCCTGCACCGGAGGCCATGGCAGCACGGTTGTAATATCCCATACCCGCATTGTATATGCCTCCGGTAACCGGACATTGCTCTGAGCATAGATAAAGCACCAGGGGTGCCACAAACTCAGGCTTCAGTTTCTCAAACAGATCCGGCGGCAAGATATCCTCTGTCAGCCTCGTGGCCGCAATGGGGGAGACCGTGTTCACCTTGATGTGGTACTTCTCCCCCTCCAGCTTCAGCGTGTTCATCAAACCCACCAGACCCATCTTGGCCGCCGAGTAGTTGGTTTGGCCAAAATTGCCATAGAGACCCGCCGCCGATGTGGTCATCACTATGCGACCATACCCCCCCTCACGCATCTTCATGAACGCAGGCCGTGTCACGTTATACGCACCAGAAAGGTGCACAGAAAGGACCTGTTCCCAGGCCTCAGGCGACATCTTCCCAAAGCTCCTGTCCTTCAAAATCCCCGCATTATTGATCAGAATATCCAACCGGCCATAGCTCTCTAGGGCCTTGTTCACAATGGCCTCCCCACCTTCCACCGTGGCCACAGAATCATAGCTCGCCACAGCCTCACCACCCAACGCCTTGATCTCTTCCACCACCTGATCCGCCGCACTGCTGGAGCCTTCCCCACTGCCGTCCCTGGCACCACCCAGGTCGTTTACAACCACCTTGGCCCCTCTCTTGGCCAACTCCAGGGCGTACACCCTTCCCAGTCCAGCGCCCGCGCCGGTCACAACCGCCACCTGATCATCAAAACGAATATCCTCCTTCTCTTCGATCGCTGGAGCCGTTCCGGCTATGGGCACGGCCTTCCAGAAGTACCCCGTAAAGCCCCTTTCCTTGTCGGAGTAATGCCTTCGAAAGCTAAGGTTCACACGCTGGCCTACCTGCACGTCGCCAAGTTCACAATCAGTGAAATCGGCCATGAATCTCCCTCCACCTTCGAATTGTATCATGCCGTAAACGGCTGGGGGATCAATGGACACGGAAAGGAGATCACCCGTGAAACTGTTTACAAAGGCGGGCACGTCCGCGAATTCGTAATCATCTTGGCTTCCCACCGCGTGGCACACCGGATTTACACAAATGTCCATCTTGGGGAACTGGGGGGTGCCACATTCCCTGCATTTTCCGCCCACCAACCCCAAGATCATCTTCCGCTTTCGCCAGAGAACGGTCATGGCCGTCTGTGTGGGGGCCTCAGCTCTTATGCCCATCTCTGTCTGGATCAAGTCCCTGAACTTGAGGAACTTGGGGTAATTATCTACGGTCTTTTTTCTATCCAGGGATCCTCTGATGCCTGTTCTGGGTGGCAGGTTTTCAATATTTTCCGTCACCCTGAAGTAAAGCGCATCACAACCCTGTCCAAAGCCCGCCAGCAGGATTCGGTCCCCGGGTTTGGCCTGCTCCAAGGCATAGGAAAACATGACAAGGGGATGTGCCGTCCCGGTCTCCCCACATACCTCGTGCATGTTATCCACCACTTTTTCAGAAGTGGCTCCCAACGTTTTTGCTATCTTCGCGTGTTCCCGCTTGAAGAAACAGGGAAAGAGGAGGGTATCCACGTCATCAATAGTAATGGATAGCTTTTCAAAGAGCCCTGACACGGCCTCAGGTATTATCTTGGAATAACCTTCATCACGCACCCACCGTTCTTCCCACATATAGTCATATACATTATCAGCACCGCGGTAGTGGTCCACAAAGTCATATGTGACCGTGAAGGAGCCCAGGAATTCAGCGATCACATCCTCGCTCCCCACGAGCATAGAGGCCGCGCCGTCACCGAACCACATTTCATAGAAATAGGCTGCTTTAGCCTCCCGTTTGTCGGTGGCTGTAACCAGGATATGGTTTCTCTCGCCACTGCTGACAGTCTCAAGGGCCGTGATCAACGCGCTGGTGCCGGATCTGAGGGAGTTCGTAAAATCTTCTGCAAGCATATCATCTTTCAGGTTCAATGCGGTTTTTACAATCCCTGCACCCAGTCGGTCGGCAAATGGCAACGTGGTGGAGCAAAGGTAGTGGCCATCAATAGTGGATCTGTCCAGACCTTTTAGGCAATCTCGAGAAGCCTCCACTCCCATGCTCAGACTGTCCTCATCCCAGTTGCAAAAGGACCGCTCTCCTTGGGCTACCATGATAATGGCCGGTGCGAACCAGCCCATGTTCTGAAAGATGCTCATGCGGTTCAGCCGCAGTCTTGGAATATAACCACCGTAGGAAACAATCCCGATCATCCTTTATCCTCCTCTTCATCTTTGACGATGCTTGATGCTTGCTTTTGGACACTACACATTTGTTAATGAATACCGGATTCGTTGATGCTAGATACTGGATGCTTGATACTAGAATTTACAGCATTAGCTTACCTCCTTATCCAGAATCCCCGCCCGCCTCGCCTGCCCCGCCCCGTTCCGGGTCGGGACGGGGAAGGCGAAGCCGATGGCGGGCAGGCAGAATCTAGTATCCAGTATCGCTTACCTACCAGCCTCAATACAGTGCCTACATCTAAACCAAACCCAGAGTTGACATAACCTGTAACAACGTTAGAACTTAAACAGTTTCTCAATCAATTGAGACTTCATCAGGTCTCCTTCAATCTTCAACTTCCCTGACGTGTAGGCCTGCATGGCGTTCACCGTCCCTTCTATAAGGCCTACAAAATCTTCATCAGACATAATAATGGTCGTCGTGGGGCTCTCATGAACACCCTCATTCACTTCGCAGGCACCGTCCTTCACCGTCGCATTCCAGTCCCCACCATTTGGACCAGAGATCTTGAACTGAAACACCACATCCACACCCGCCGCCTGGTCCGCCTGAAGGGCCTCCGGCAAACGATCAAAAATGGTCTTGACCGTCAGACCCTCGGCC
>DAOVAK010000637.1 GCA_030671095.1 Deltaproteobacteria bacterium
CCGCACTTAAATAGCCAACGTGAATCCATCACGCGCTATTGCAGAGGCAAATCAATGACCGAAAGCAGAGTTTACGATTTCATCGTTATCGGTTCCGGATTTGGAGGCAGCGTCAGTGCTCTGAGGCTTGCCGAGAAGGGATATACGGTGGCCGTTATCGAAGCCGGGAAGCGTTACCGCACCCAGGATTTCGCCAAAAGCAACTGGAATATTTTCAAGTACCTTTGGCTTCCGCCTTTACGCTGCTTCGGCATCTTGCGCATTACCCTCCTCTCAGACGTCCTCCTTTTGACCGGTACAGGCGTGGGCGGCGGGAGCCTTGGTTATGCTAACGTTCTTCTGGAACCACCCGATACATTCTTTAGAGACCCCCAATGGGCGGAAATGGGAGACTGGAAATCAATCCTTGCCCCCCACTATCACACAGCCAAAAAGATGTTAGGGGTCACGCGCAGCGAGAACTTATACCCAGCCGATGAGTTGCTGCGCCAAGTAGCCGAAGACATGGGCAGGGGCCACACCTTCCGCCTCCAGGATGTGGGCGTATTTTTCGGCGAGCCGGACAAAACAGTACCAGACCCATACTTTGGAGGCCGAGGGCCAGACCGAACTGGATGTAACTTCTGCGGCGGATGCATGGTTGGCTGCCGCTACAATGCAAAGAATACGTTGGATAAAAACTATCTCTACCTGGCAGAAGAGCTCGGAGTGAAAATCTTTCCTGAGACAAAAGCGACATTAATCCGCGAAAGCGGCGGCGGTGGCTACAAAGTGGATACCGTGAGTTCTACTTCACTGTTTTCCAGAGGGCGTTGCACGTTTGAAGCTCGGGGTCTAGTGCTTGCCGCAGGGGTACTGGGTACGTTGAATCTTCTTCTCAAATGTCGCGAGGAGGGGACTTTGACTCGGCTTTCACCGATGCTCGCTGCGCGGGTCCGCACGAATAGCGAGGCGCTTACGGGCATTACGGCAAAAGAGGACGACGTAGACTACTCGGAAGGCATTGCCATCACATCCAGTATCTATCCCGACGAGGTAACCCATGTGGAGCCCGTCCGTTATCCTAAAGGCTCGGACCTGATGGGCTTCTTGTCCACCTTTTTGATTGATGGTGAGAATCCCATTACACGTCCGCTAAAATGGCTTTGGAACATCATTTGCCACCCGCTTACCTTCTTAGGCTTTCTTCTTCCGTTTGGCTGGGCGCGGCGCACGATCATCCTTCTGGTCATGCAGACTTTGGACAATAGCGTCAAGGTCTTTCGCAAAAGGCGGTGGTGGTGGCCATTTTCCCATGCGCTCGTGTCTGAGCAAGAACAAGGGAGGGTTAAGGTGCCTGCATATATTCCACAAGCCCAGGCGGTAACTCAGGCATTAGCCAAAAAGACTGGCGGCATTCCGGGAAACGCCATCAATGAGGTGCTTTTGAATAAAGGGACATCGGCGCACATTCTGGGTGGCTGCGCCATTGGCCCCAATCCGGAGTTGGGCGTCATTGATGGGCAGAACAGGGTCTACGGTTACAAGGGGATGTACGTGGTGGACGGTTCAATGATACCCGCCAATCTGGGGGTAAATCCGAGCCTCACTATCACTGCAATGGCCGAGCATGCAATCAGCCACATTCCGCCCAAGAAGGAGGAAATGTAGCCAACCTACTTCTTCAGCTTGATTTTCAACTCATTATCCTCCTCTTCAATCCCATATTCCTTGAATTTGCTGGCGGCGATCATTTCCTCAGCCTGTTCTCGACCATAGGTGTGAGGCGGACTAATTCGTAAATAAAGCTTAAAAAGAACATATGAAAGCCTTTCCATGACGTTTAGGGAAGCCTTCCATTTTTCTTTATCCATCTGAGATGAGACACGGGCCGGGTCATATATCCACGCCTCCCCACCCGGTCTCAGCACGCGATAGCATTCCATTAGCACCTTAACAGGATCCTTTAGCATATGGAGCATGCCCGTACTGATCACCATATCATACGACTCATCCTCAAATCGAAGCTTCGCTGCATTACCCACTTCAAAATTCAATCTGCCGGCCACACCAGCCTTCAGTGCATTGCTCCGCGCCATTTTTATGAGGCGACCGCTCAAGTCAATCCCATCACAGCTGATAGCTGAAGACCTCTTGACGATCTCAATGGGAAGACATCCCGGACCGGTACCCAGATCTAAGAGGAGACCTCCTCTGAAACTGGACACGATCTCCTCGGCGACCCCGCTGTAGTAACTCTCTATGACCAATCGGGTCGCCTTCTCGTAAAGAGAGGCCAGAGGAGCAGGTATCCTCTCTATGAGCACCCTCTGTTTCACGTCGCTCTGCCTTCTTTCCAGCCCCTTTCATCATAGTAATCTTCAACAAGTCGGGTGATATCTTCCCGGCCAAGCTCTGTCTTCCCAAAATAATCTCGAAGGACGAGGGATTGGCCCTCTGCGCCTTTCATCGGTTTAAACCAGATTTCGGGAGGTCGATCATCAGCAATCCCAAAGCCCTCTTTTTGGTTGAGTCT
>DAOVAK010000115.1 GCA_030671095.1 Deltaproteobacteria bacterium
AAGAGACAAAACATTGTAATACTTTAGGCATTTGAAAAGCCCCTGGGCTAACCGGCATTCTCTGGAGGGGCCAAAAAATTTGCGCACTGCCCTTAAGTATGGCGCACAAAGCGGGATATCTCTGATGGCCATGTTCTGTCAATAAAATCCCTTGCAGGATTTTATAAAGCGCCTCCCGAATGCTCTCGGGAGGCTTAGAAGGTTTTTGGCCGCTCCAGAGAACCCCGCTCAGCCCACCAAGAGTTCTTGCACGGCTGTTTCAAAGGGCTAAAATGTTACAAAACATTTAACTTAGTCTATACAATTTTAAAAAGTCAACCGTATAAAATTGCGAAGCGATTTTATAATTTGAGGTTATATTAATGAAAAGAGAATATCCGGAGCGCCCTATCATTGCAGTGGGAGGAATCATTTTTCACGAGGACACCGTTTTACTGGTAAAAAGGAATAAGGAACCCGCAATGGGGCATTGGAGCTTGCCCGGAGGGGCCGTGGAACTGGGTGAGAGGTTGGAGGAGGCCTTGAAACGTGAGATTCATGAAGAAGTATCCATAAAAATCGGGATTGGGGGGCTGGTCAGGCTTCTTGATCGAGTCGTCCAGGATAAAAAGAGAAGGGTCCGGTTCCATTACGTGATCGCTGATTACTGGGGGTGGAAGGTCTCTGGTCAACCCCACGCCGCCTCTGATATCAGTGATGCTTGCTTTGTAACCCTAAAAGAAGCCCGAAAACTGGGAATCCACGAGGAGGTGGAAGCGACAATTTTGATGGCAATGAAGATGAGAGATGAAAAAGCGGAGGCAGATTGAGACCGAATAGATTGGTAACGTTCAAAAGTGTTGGCACAGTCTTTCTAAGCTGTAAGTCATGATTCGCCAGCAGATTCTCCGGCAATGCCAATCTCCTCCCTCCGGGCCGTAGGCCCTACGGGCCGGAGGCAAGGTGATATCTATAGCGCTCACAGCCGATGATCTGATCTTTGAGGCTTTAAGGAAGATTTCCTGGATAATAACAGGACATTCTGAGATATGTTTATGGGCGTAAAGCCTCAAAGATCAGATCACTGCGGAGTTTGGGTGGAATTTTTTTTGAGATATCACCTTTCGGAGACCGGCATTACCTCCGACTAAACAACATCAAATGCCAACACTTTTGGGCGATGCTAAGTCTGCAGCGTCAAGAAAGGCTATTTGACTACGTCCAAGAGCCTTCTCCAGTTTCGCCCAGACCAATATATGATGAAAGCCTTTCCCTTAATGGATTCGAAGGGAACGAATCCCCAGTACCTGCTATCTTGACTGTTTTCTCGGTTGTCCCCCATAACAAAATAGTGGTCATCTGGCACGGTAACAGAGCAAAATGCACATTTTCCTGCGGGGTTCCCCCAGGATTCACCAGGGTTTTCATAATGCCCGTAGTTGTCATTTAAGACTTTTCCATTAATGTAAACGTTTCTTCCAATAACCTCTATCTTTTCCCCCGGCAATCCCATAACACGCTTGATGAAATCTTTGCTCTTATCCTTAGGATAGATAAAAACGATGATATCACCCCGCTTTGGTTCCTTAATGGGGATGATCGTCTTACGAAGAAAAGGGATTTTTACGCCGTAAATGAATTTGTTGACCAGAATATGGTCACCTTCGATGAGGGTTGGTCTCATGGATCCGGAGGGTATTTTAAAGGCCTGCACAACGAAGGTTCGGATAAACAGGGCAAGCAACACAGCAATGGCTGCAGCCTCAGCATATTCCCTCAGAGTGCTCTTTTTTTTGATACCTACTGTCTCCTTTTGCTTCTCCAAAGCGCCTCCTGAATTGTCTTCGCACTTCCTCTCCCAATTTTTGGATCGCATTTAATCCCTATTCAAGACATTTGTAAAGGGATTTTTGCGGTCCTTATATGAATTTCGTGCGTTATATGCGAAAGAATGGTACAATTTATGCATTATAAGCCCCAAGCCCTATTTCATCGGGACCGGGTCTCCAGAGGGAGACCGTCCCCATTTCGCCTCTGACCTCTTTCAACTAGCGGAAATTACTACATAAAGAATGAAGACAAAAACGAAATACAATATATAGTGCCAATCTTTGTTATTGTGCACTATATATACACAAATTATATAAATTTTAATTAATTTATAAGAAAATACTTGACAAATAATGCCACATATATATGATAAACGATCACAAGGTGAATATAAATTGTGGTCAACATCTAGCTTGGAGGCGACATTGACTGCCAACATTGTAAAAGAGATCCGAGAGGAACTCCTGATGAGTAAAGCGGAGTTAGCCAGAAAAGCAGGGGTTTCACCGCTGACCATCGACAGGATCGAGAAGGGCAAGAGTTGTCGGATGGAAACAAAGCGAAAAATCATTCTGGCTCTCGGTTATCACCTCTCTGACAAAGACAAAATTTTCCCTCAGGATTAAGAGAGTATTAAGTATGGCTGTAGCTAAGAAGAATCAACTGATCGGGTTGGATATTGGGTCCCATTCCATCAAATTGGTGGAAATAGAAGACAGCAAAAAAGGGAGGGTCCTCAGGAATTTTGGCATCATCGGGTTGCCCCAGAACGCCATCGTAGAAGGATCCATCAAAGAGATGGAGATCGTCTCCTCAGCCATAAAGAATCTTTTCAAACATCTAAAGATAAAAAACAAGAACGTGGCCAGCTCCATTTCTGGTTATTCAGTGATCGTGAAAAAAATATCCATTAGCCAAAGAAGCGATGCGGAACTCGAGGCCACCATACCGGATGAGGCAGAGCAGTACATCCCCTTTGATATAAGTGATGTGAATCTTGACTATGAGGTCTTGCCCTCTGCTGTAGGAGCGGCGGAGGGAGAAAAGGGCGACAAAGAGGGTGAAAAAGAAGACATCATGGACATCATGCTTGTGGCCGCAAAAAAGGATATCGTTGAGGATTATGTGAGCCTGCTCCAATTATCAAATCTCAATCCTGCTGTACTTGACGTGGACGCCTTCGCCCTTCAGAACGCCTTCGAAATAAGCGCTGAAGAGACATCGGGGTGTTACGCCATTGTGAATGTGGGGGCAGAGGAATTGGGAATAAATGCCATTAAGGAGGGGGTATCCATATTTACAAGGGATTCATCCTATGGCGGCTCCCAGATTACAGAGGCGATCATGTCGAAGTTCGATGTGTCCCATGAGGAAGCGGACCGGATAAAATTGGGTGGCGTCAAGATGGATCAGGAAAGGGCAGCCATGGAGGAGATTTTTACCTCTGTGGTATCGGGCTGGGTTCAAGAAATAAAACGGGCCCTTGATTTTCTTGGGACTACCTATCCAGATGAAAGTATTGAGAAGATTTTTGTGACTGGGGGTTCTTGCAGGATCCCCGGATTTCAAAAGTACTTGGAAATGGAAACGGATATCCCGGTGGAGGAGTTAAACTCTTTTGCCAGTCTTCAAATAAGCGAGAGGGTGTTTGATCCCAAGTATCTGGGCTATATGGCTCCCCAGGCCGCTGTGGCAGTGGGCCTGGCCTCAAGGAGTGTGGGTGACAAATGATAAGAATAAATCTCCTACCATTTAGAGCCGCTAGAAAAAAAGAAAATATCAGAAGGCAGCTTACCATCTTTACCCTGGCTGTGGTGTTCGCGCTCGTGGTCATGGCCTATTATTTCATGAAATTAAGCACCACACTGTCCGATCGGAAAAAAGAGGAACAGCAGATAAAGGTGGAGCTTGCAGGCTACAAGAAGACCATTGAAAGAATCAACAACCTGGAAAAAAAGATAGCGGAAATAAGAAAGAAGCTGGACGTCATCAAAGATCTTGAAAAAAAGAAAATAGGCCCTGTGCTTCTGCTTGATCAGATTGCCGTGGCGGTGCCCAAAGAGAAGCTGTGGCTCACATCCTTTGTGGAAAAAAAGGGCAAACTAACACTGAATGGAACGGCAATGGATAATGAGACGGTGGCCGTCTTCATGACCAACCTGGAAAATGCAGAGCTTATAACGGCCGTAGACCTTAAGAACACCAGGTTGAGAAGCCTTCCAAAATATAAATTGAGCGTCTCCGATTTCTCCCTAGAGTGCACAACCTACGCCTTTAAGGAAGCGAAGAAGGCTAAAAAGACAGGGAGCAGGAGGAGGAGATAAAGGTCCTGAGGTTTGGACAAAGGAAGCGATAAGGGATGGATACCACGGCTCTTTTCGAACAAATCGAAAAACTAAAAATGGCTTACAGGGTCCTGATTTTTGTGGGGACCATTGTGCTGCTAATGGCCCTCTTTGTCTACTTTGTCTATATACCCAAGGCAGATCAGATTGAGAAGACGAATAAGCAGATAGCCACCCTGAAACAGAGACTCAATAAGGCGAGAATAAGGGCCAAAAATCTAAAGAAGTTTGAACAGGAATTTGCGCAGGTGGATGCCCAATTTCAGGAGGCCCTTAAACTCCTGCCCAATGAGAAAGAAATACCGAGCCTTTTGAGGAAAATTACCCAACTGGGAAGTGATTCGGCGCTGGAATTTCGCCTTTTCAGTCCCAAGAAGGAGAAAGCAGGGGATTTCTATATGGAAATCCCTGTGTCCTTGGAAGTGAGTGGCACTTATCAAAATGTGGCCGTCTTTTTTGATAAAGTGGGTCAGATGGAGCGAATCGTCAATATACTGAATGTGTCCATGAAGCCGGTGAAACCACGTTCCACCCAATTAGTCACCACATGTGACGCGGTAACTTACCGATTCAAAGGTAAAGAGGATGTCAAAGCGACTAAGAAAAAAAGGAAGAGATAGTCTACTGCTCGCGTTCGTTCTTGTTTTCTTTGCATTGGACATGGTCCTGGCCTCGCAAGATGTCATTTACAAGGAGGCTAGGCCGCCGAAAAAGATATTTCAGGAAGATAGAGAGGTAAGCGGGCCAAAGGCTGTGGGTGAGAAGAAAAAGGAGATCACCTATATTTATGATCCCACCGGCAAGACAGACCCTTTCAAATCCTTCATCGCCATACAGGAGGAGATGGAGGAGAAGAAAAAGAGAAAACCGCGGACTTACCTGGAGACCGTTGATCTTTCTCAGTTGGAACTCTCTGTGATTATCACAGGCGCAAAAGGAACCTGGGCCATGGTACGGGACCCAAAGGGTCTCGGCCATGTGATCAAGAAAGGGACCTACATAGGGACGAACGGTGGCGTCGTCCACGAGATTACGGATAAAGCGGTTATCATCCGGGAAGAATATAGAGATTTCAGGGGGCGCAAGAAGTTTAAGGATATACCCAAGAGATTACCCTCTCTGCGATAAGCTGTCGCAGAGCACAGCACTGCCAACACGAAAAAATGGGCGCGGGGAGCAAATGGGGCAATGATTAAGATCATCTGGAACATAAAGAATCAATTTTCAGGGAGATCGTCCATGGCGAATAAAAGCAGCCTTCATCAAAGGGGAGTGTCCTTTCTATTAACCTTTTTCACCTCAGGGGCGTTGCTGCTCAGTGCCTGCGCCACGTCCTCTAACCAGCAAGTCTCCTCCGAGGTGTCCGAGGCGCCCGTCATAGAGTCCTTGCAGGTGCAAGCCTCCCCAGAGCAGACTGTGGTAGAGATCCAAAATTCAAGGCCTACACACTATACGGCCTTTACGCTGATTGATCCACCAAGGGTCATACTGGATATTCGAGGTGAGCCAGGCCCCAATCTCCGACAAACCACAGAGGTCAACGATGGAAATGTGAGAGAGATTCGTTTTGAAAAAGGGAAGACCCAGACCATGACCACGAGACTGGTGGTCGCATTGGCGCGGGCCGTGGACTACGATGCGGTTGAGCAAGAAAATAGCATCCGCTTGACGCTCACACCCAAAGGGACGCCTGCCGGGACGGCTCAACTATCAGAAGCCGAAACGGTCGCAGGGCCCCAGGAGACGGAAAAAACAGGCGTTATTACCCCGGCCGAACCGAGGATTTTTTTCAAGCCACGCCCCATCGGTCTAAATCAAGTCCTGGGCGTTGACTTCACCATGCTTGACGCCGGCAGATCCCTGTTGGTCGTGACAACCGATAAAAAGGTTCCTTATCATCTGAAACGATCGGGCCCTAAAACACTGCTCCTAACGCTTGAGGAGAGTACCATCCCGCCCTTGCTCATGAGACGGCTCGATTCCCGTTACTTCGAAGGAACCGTGGATCGTGTTAAGGCCACCCCCACGGACAGTCAAGTTGCCCTGGCCATTTCTCTCCGGGAAATGGTTCCCTTTCATGTGAAGCAGACAGAATCCGCCATAACCATCGATTTCGGGCCGACCGTCATAGAGCCGCCGGAAAAGCGGCTGATGCCCCTGAAGGTGTCGGAAGCTAAGGCGGTGCAGGTTGTCCGGGCTCCTGTAGAAGGGGCTCCCGCGGAGGCCCCAAAGGTTGCCCCTGTTCAGCCTCCTCCAACAAAAGCAGAGGCCTTTCGCCCCCCGCCGGTGCGTGAGACCACATATCCTTCCATCACAAGAGCGTCAAGGAAGACGTATAGTGGCGAGCCCATGTATCTGGACTTCGTGAATGCTGAAGTCACCAACATCCTGCGGTTGATCAACGAAGTGAGCGAGGAAAACATTATATGGGATCCAGCGATTGCGGGTAAGAAGGTGTCCATGGTCCTGAAGAATGTGCCCTGGGACCAGGCCCTGGAGCTGATCTTGGTCAATAATGACCTGGCCAAAAGACAGGTTTCCGCAAACATCATCTGGATAACCACCAAAGAAAAGATGTCGAAGATCGAAGCGGAGGAGCGAAAAAGGCAACAAGACGCGGAGGCGAGAATAGAGGCCGAAAGAAAGAGGAAGCTGGAAGAACAGGAGAAGAAAAAGCTGTTGGAACCCCTTATCACAGAGTTTATTCCCCTCGATTTTGCTAACGCAGACGAGATTAAACAACATATTGTCCTGAGTGACAGGGGCACCATAAGCACAGATGCACGGACGAACACCATTATTATAAAGGATATTTCCGAAAATGTTGAAGAGGCGAAAAAGACCGTAAAACAGTTTGACACCCCGGTTAAACAGATCATGATTGAGGCCCGCATCGTGGATGCCTCCACCGACTTCACGCGTGAACTTGGCGTTAGATGGGGTATTCCTGGGACTGCGCCCGGCGTGAATGCGCAACGGCGGTCCAACACGGGAGTCGGTTTTGGTATACCCACGGACGCAACGACCTACACAACCGGGATGGATTCACTGCGTGGCGGGACCTTTTCTTCCAATGCGCCGACCGACTGGACACCCAATCTCGGCTTCAGCATCGGTTATCTCACCTCTAGCACATTGGGAGCCATCACCATAAATGCTGAAATTGCACTGGCAGAGACCGAGGGCAGGGCAAAGATTATCTCCGCCCCGAAGGTCATAGCCAGCAATGGGGAGAGCGCCACAATCGCGAGAGGGAGTACTTTCTACCTGGAAGCGGCGGAAAACGTGGAGCCGAAAGAAGTCACAGCGCAACTCTCTTTGGAGGTTACGCCCACGGTCAGTTACAATAATTTTGTCACC
>DAOVAK010000483.1 GCA_030671095.1 Deltaproteobacteria bacterium
TGCCCTAAAATACTCCTCTTCCCGAGTCTTATCCGTAAGCCTTGCATAACGCCTGGTCATCTCAATGCTGCTGTGACCAAGAAGTTGTTGGACACACTCCAAACGCATGCCGGCATTTAAAAGTTCACTTGCACAGGTGTGTCTCAGTGAGTGGAGGCTGTAGTCCTTATGGTCCAGTCCGGCTTTGAGGAGATAGCGGTGAAACATGGTGCGCGCTGTGGTATAGCACATAGTGTCTCTGCCCTGGGCATAGAAAAGATACTCCTTTCGAGGGTCTCGTTCCCTCACCCATGCCTGCAGAGCCCCACAGGCATCATCTGAGAGATAGACTACCCGGCCTACACGATTCTTCTCACCTTCCAAGATCACAATCTTGCGCTCCCTGATAAGCACATGGCTGATTTTGGTTTTGAGCAGTTCGCCGATCCGCATGCCGGTGCGCAACAATACCATCACCATAGCCCGATCTCGTTTATCCTCAATCACGCTGATCAATCGTTGTATGTCCTCTGGCGGTATGGCCCGGGGCAAGGGCTCGGGAACCTTGATCGTCAAGCGCCTGAAAAGCAGTTCAGGGTGAATCACTGTCTCTTCGATCAGAAAGCGCACAAAGGCCTTCATGCACTTCACCTTTGTACTCACGGTGGAGGCCAGCAAGCCACGATCCTGTTCATGTTCGATAAATGCTTCCAGATCCCTTCGGGTGAGCTGTTCCAGATGGTTTTTGCCGATATGGTTGAGAAAGGTAAGGAAGTGTTGGATAAACGATATGGTTCCCTGGAGCGTGCTGGCCTGGAGGTTGAGTCGATACTTGTGGCGGAGATAGCACTCAGCGTGGTGTTTGCCTGGAAGGTTCTTCTTGTAAAACCTTTTTATTCCATCATCAATGATACGGACTCTCCGATGATCGACATGATGGGCATCAACTGAGCGCTCCTTGGTCACCATGCATTTGTGAAGCTCATGGGAAAACGCTGAAGGGTGGGTTTCAATAGTGGTATGGACCATCGTTTGCCTCCTTTCCTGGATTCACTAGAAAAAACAGGCAAATAATGGCCCTCAGAAGATCAAGAGTCAATTTCCATGAGGGGCCGGTTTGTTACGTATAGCATCTTGAAGTAGATATCTTTTGCGGAGATCATTTCGCTCGCTCGGTGCAATCTGATATTGACCTTTCAACTACCATATGTAATCTTAAAATTATGGAAAGTTCACGTTCTGGCAAGTAAATCATAAATCTAAACAGGGGGAACAAGGCATAAGATATTGCAGATGATTCCTCTGACAACATGCACAGTGCTTCAGCACCTGACATGAAGTTTTGCTTGACAGTAAGCAGATACTTAATATCGGTATCGCTGTGGAATTGTCCGGCATGATCCTTGCTTAAAACTCTCAGCATCTCAGTACCACCGACAATAGCAAAAAAGGAGATTCCGTGACTGAACGGGTCCACCCCAAGGAGCAGGAGGAAAATCGGAAGAAAGACTGGGGCGTGTTTCACCTGTACCTGCTCATCTCTGCCGCTTTGATCATTGCCATGTGGGGACTGATTATCCGCGGTGGTGAGCCTCCACCTCCCAGAACGGCACATTTTGTGGAGAGACCGACACTGCTCCTGTTTCTCGTTGATGGGGCGATCAAGCGCTACGCCCACTATGAGGGAAGTGGGTATCCGGAAAGACTGTCTGATCTCCTCCCGAGATATGTACGGCTAGGGAGAGATGAGTTCTCGTGCATCGATACGCTCTCCTACAGGAGGGATCCCACCGGAGGCTACCGCTTAGCGCTCGTCGATCGCACCGTTGGGGACGTGATTATTATCCTTTCACCACAGGGTATAGTCTACATGGGCCCATCTGGCGGGGAATCCTAGATGAACAGACACAGTGGTTTTACCCTCATTGAGCTCATGGTGGTGATTGCTGTACTGGGTATCCTGGGTGCCACAGCGGTACAGTGCTACCGAACGATACAACGGAGGACTTACGGCTCTGAGGCCAGCTGCATGCTGAGACAGCTCCTCGATGCAGAGATCTTCTACTTCCTGGAGCATGACAAGTTCTTCCCAGAGGTTGGACAGACGATAGCGGTATTCCACGACGATCTCCCCTCCAAAGCCGAGATCACCCAGACCCGAGATGCCCTCAAGGTAACCATTCCGGTGGGCCACTTCCTTGATTACACCATCACGACCCTGCCTGGACAAACCTGTATGGTGACGGTATCGTCTTTCGGAAACTCCTTTGCCCTCTTCAAGGACGGCTCCCCCTCCATTACGGGAACCGTTGACAAGACCGGAAAGGTCGATATACTCTAGTGAAGGCTCCCCCGTTTCCGTATCCTGAAAAGCGGGGAAAGGCGAAAACCTTATGGGTACTCATCTGTAATCTGAGCTCAATGCTGAGAGGTGGCTATGGCGCGGTTAAGCTCACGAGACATACAAGAGATACTTCAGGTGCTTGAGGATGGGATTCGGTTAATCCCAAAGCCCAGCAAGTCGAAGAAGGTGGCCATGAGACATAAAATCAGGAAACAGTATGCCTGGCTCTCAGGACTCACTGATCCAACTGCAGGGATGGTTGTCCATGATCTGGGGGAGAGGCTCTCTGATCTGTTTCAGCTCTACCCCTACGGATTTACTGATCGACTCCAGGAGCTCCTACAGAAAAAGCTGGGGCGGTGAAGCACCTCGGGAATGCTGGTGTAATGGGGGATCTGACCATCGCTATACTTCTTTGGAATACCTGAAAACATTACGATTACGAGAAACCTATAACAGCGCTATTAGAAAGGCCGGTAGCGACTTTGGCAAGTGTTGAATTTCCGAGCATATGAACTAGCCCCAACATCTTGTTGATTTATCTACTGTATGGGTTTGCGTTCATTTGCTTTATTCCCCTTTCCTGAGTAAAACTGTCTTAAAGCTCCCATTCGCCCTAAAAGCTAAGATCACCACCAGATTGATTAAAACTCCTTCATTCCAACGTCATGGCTGAGATCTATTGGTGTGACAGGTGAGAATGGCAATCAGGTTTTGGATTATCATATTATTATGGGACTCATCTTACTATTTCGAAAGTACTTTCATAGCTGACGTATTTTGTCATATGGTGACAATTTTTGGTAATTCTTTAACTGGATTCCCAGTGGACTTGAGCTAACTAGTCGGAATCTATAAGAATATTCCTAAGTCAAAATGTGGCACGATTTTAGCCCATCATAAAACACGTAATGCTATTTAATGAC
>DAOVAK010000112.1 GCA_030671095.1 Deltaproteobacteria bacterium
CCCAATACCTGTTAGAACGTATCTAACAGGGCGGGGATGAAGCGTAACGCAGCAGTTGGACTTTTTACGAAGCCGTCAATATTGTTTTTATCAACAAAGACGCTGATATTCTCATCCGAAGATGCGGTTGCTAAGGTCTTCTGTTTCCGTTATGAATAAGCAGGTTCCATGAACCGTTTTTAATAATCTTCAGGACAATCGGATCAAGGAATGGCGTCTTTTGCAGAATTCTTAAATTCTGCCTATTTGTCTACTCACAAGAACAAAAAGTAATCGCAGGTTGAAAGATGAAAGCAAGCAATGAAGAGAGAACGGGGTTTGAAAAAATGAGTTTGGCAGGCCTTTACATGCGCAATCTGGGCGCGAATCTGTTGGGGTTTATGATTATTGTGGTGCTAAACCTCTTCACACCGCTTGAGTTCTTCAGGCTGTTTAGGAGCTTTCTTTTTCTGGAAGGATACTGGAAGGTATTTTTCCTCTTTTTCCCATTCGTCTTTTGCCTGCTTATCCTGCTGCAGCATCGCATCCAAAGCCCTATCGAGAAAGCCAGGGTCCTGATGAGTGCAGGAGAGGGCATTCCTGACAATCTGGCGGAAAAGGCGAAGCAGAGACTTTTGAACCTGCCTTTTCTCATAGTCGGAATGAACCTGGCAGTCTGGATCATTCTGCCCGCTTTGGTGGCCTCTTCATTTTACCTTTTCATGGAGGCCTCCCTCAAGACCTGCCTCTTCCTCTATTTTAGAACATTCATGATTGGCCTAATCGCTTCTGGCCTTTCATTCTTCCTGGTGGAGGGCTTTTCAAGAAAGACCTTGATTCCATTGTTTTTCCCGAAAGGTAGACTGGCCGCCGTACCGCACACTATCAAGATCCCTATTCTTAGAAGAATAAGGGTATTGTATGGGGCGGGGACCCTCAATCCTATGATCATTCTGGTAGGGACCCTCCTTTTTGCAACATGGGAGGCCAAGGGAGCCCAAATCCACCTGGAAAATTTCCTTAGCGAGATCCTCCTTTTTACGCTTATTCTCTGCACCATTTTTGTGATTATCGCATTGAGACTGAATTTCCTTGTTCAAGGATCTATTCAGAAACCTATAGAAGAGATGCTGGGCATCATCGAAAGCGTGAAGGGCGGTGATTTCAGCCAAAGGATGCGCGTTCTCTCAAATGATGAAATCGGTGTGCTGGGAGATGCGGGAAATGCCATGATCGCAGGATTGGCAGAAAGGGAGAGGATCAGGGATACATTTGGAAAATATGTGACGCCTGAGATAAGGGATGAGATACTTGCAGGACGGATACCCTTGGATGGCGAAAGAAGGTTGGCCACCCTGCTCTTTTCAGATCTGCGCGGCTTCACCAGCTACGTGGAAGAGACCGCTCCTGAAGAGGTGATAAAAAGCATGAGAGCGTATTTTACCGCCATGCAGAGGGCTGTTCGTATGCACCAGGGGCTCGTACTCCAGTATGTGGGAGATGAGATAGAGGCCGTTTTTGGCGTTCCTTTGGGTTATGACGACCATGCGGATAAAGCCGTTCTCGCAGCACTTGAGATGAGAAAAAGGTTGGAAGAACTGAATAGCCGTCGGATGAAGGAAGGAAAAACGCCATTCAGGCACGGGATAGGCATCCATACGGGTATGGTGTTAGCTGGCAATACGGGCAGCGAGGACCGCCTTTCCTATGCGCTCATAGGCGACACGGTCAATTTGGCCTCAAGGATAGAGCAACTGACAAAGGCATTCCATTGCGATATATTGGTCAGCAAGGAGACGGCAAAGAGGCTAGAGAATTCCTTTCAGATGAAAGCCGAGAACCCTCAGAAGGTCAAAGGTTATTCGAGGCCTCTCACTGTATACAGCGTTTTGGACTAACTTGAAGCGGATTAGAGGTGGGGGAAACGGACCGCTTAGTAATTATGGAAGATTACATAAAAATTGCGACCTTGGAAAATGAGATCGAGGCAATGTTGCTGGATTCCATCCTCACGGAGAGGAATGTCCCCCATCTGATGAGATCCTACTATGATACGGCCTATGATGGTCTGTTCCAGACTCAAAAAGGGTGGGGCTGTGTGAGTGCGCCAGAAGGGTACAAGAAAGAAATCATGGAGATCCTGACGGATTTGAGGAAGGAAGCCAGCTCCTTTGAATCGTCTCTAGATGTTTCAGAGGAAAATTGACTCAAGTAAAGTTCCAAAACGGCATGCCTTGTGGTAATATGAGGAAAAAAGCCGCGAATCGTTTCAAGTCTTCGCAGGTTTTCGGGAGTCTCAGGTGAGAATAATTTTCTTTGCAGGCAAGGGCGGGGTGGGCAAGACAAGTGTGGCCGCTGCCACAGGAATAAAGGTGGCCGCAATGGGACACAAGACCGTTATCATGTCGTTGGATGTGGCTCACAGCCTTTCAGATATTTTTGATCTTGATAAGGATCTGCTGGATCAAAACAAGGGAAAACCCTTTGAGGTCAACAAAAACCTCTGGATCCAAGAGCTAGACATATCTGAAGAGATGGAGAAGAACTGGGGAGACATCCATAGATACCTTTCGACCCTCTTCAATACAACGGGGCTGGATTCAATCTTAGCCGAGGAGTTGGCTATCTTGCCTGGGATGGAAGAGATAAGCTTGCTTCTTTACATCAACAGTTATGCTCAGAACAAAAAATACGATGTCATCATCCTTGATTGTGCGCCCACCGGGGAGTCCCTCAGATTTATCAGCATTCCGACGACCCTGGAGTGGTATATGAAAAAGCTGTTCAAGCTGGAGAAGACCATCGTCAAAGTAGCCCGTCCGGTGGTAAAGAAGGTATATGGTCTTCCCTTACCCGGCGATGACTATTTCGATGCCATTGAGTACCTGTTTGAACGTTTGAGGGGGGTGGATCAACTCCTTATTGACCAAGAGACAACCTCTGTCCGCCTTGTGACCAACCCGGAGAAGATTGTCTTAAAAGAGACCCAGAGGGCCTTCATGTATTTCTGCCTCTACAAGATGAATATTGATGCCATAATAGTGAATCGCATTTTACCCGACGACGTTGAGGATGCATACTTTGAGGGTTGGAGGGAAAGCCAGAAGAAGCATATGGAAAAGGCTGAAGAATATTTCAGTCCAGTTCCCACCTTTCATGTAAAGCTTTTCAAAGATGAAATATTTGGTTATGAGAGCTTAAAGGCCTTTGCCGATCAAATCTATGGGGAAAGGAATCCCCTGGAGCGGTTTTTTGAGGGAGAGCCTTACAGTCTGATTAAGAAGGATGGGGAATATCGTCTGATGATGAAACTTCCGTTTATCATGAAGCAGGATGTGGAACTGAACAAGGTGTCTGACGAATTGATCGTGCGCGTGGGCAGTTTCAAAAGGCATCTGTTGCTTCCGAGACATGTGGCTGCCTCAAAAGAGGTGAAGGCCAGGCTGGAAGGTGAGTACTTGTATATCCATTTTAAAGGAGAGGACCATGGCAAAACAGAAGCATAGTGAGGAGATGATGTATTGCCCTGTGGGCAAGTTCTTTTGGGATATGCAGAAAGGCTCCCGGAAAAAGTCCAAATTCTTTGATCATCTGGACCAGTCGCGCGTCGAATTTCTAAAAGCGATCAGAACGCTGGTTGATGAGAGAATAGCAGATATTGAGAAAAGAGGGGCTGCCAGGTCTAAGAGAGCGACCAAGATCAAGGTGGAGTGAAAATCGTTATCGTCCTGGATGCCGCAGGGGATTTGGCTCTCACCGAGCCGTAGGTCCTACCCGCCCGCCTCGCCTGCCCCGCCCCGTTCCGGGTCGGGACGGGGAAGGCGAGGCCTATGGCGGGCAGGCGAGGCGGAGACACAGCTAAATGAAAACGGCCTCGTCTCTTTTGGCAGAGCGGCCGGGGTGCAGGCAACGGAAGTTTAAATAGCTGTTCAGTATTACGTGTTAAGAAAGCTGCCCAAAAGAAAGGGTTTTTGCCCGATCTCGCGTTTGTGGGATCGGGCAAAAATTTTCCCTGTGATCATGGGGGTGGAACGACGGCCTCTGGAGCAAATCTATTGACGAGATATTACGGCCTCTGATAGAAGAGCTTATATAAAATCGTGAAGCGATTTTATAACTTGATGAAAGGAGAGACAGGCTCCTTTTGGAATTTGCAACCCTAAAAGGCTTTAAAGACATCCTGCCCGCAGAGGTGAGGAACTGGCAGCGACTAGAATCGGAGTCCAGAAGGGTTTTCCAGTGTTTTGGATTTCAGGAGATCAAACCCCCCATTCTGGAAAGAACGGAGCTATTCAGTCGGAGCATCGGGCAAGATACGGATATTGTTGCCAAAGAAATGTACTCCTTCAAAGACATGAAAGGACGGGCCCTCAGCCTGCGTCCAGAGGCGACCGCCTCAGTGGTCAGGGCTTACATTCAGCACCGGCTCTATGAAAAAAACCCCGTGCAGAAGCTTTTCACCGTCGGACCCATGTTCAGGCATGAACGGCCTCAAAAAGGTAGATTCAGGCAGTTCCATCAGATAAATGCGGAAATACTTGGTGATCCGGGGCCCAAGTCTGATGCGGACATCATTGTCATGGCTATGGCCCTCTTTGATGCAATCGGGTTGACAGGACTTACCCTTCACCTTAATTCCCTTGGTTGCCCTGAGTGTAGAATAGGTTTCAGAGAGGAGCTTCAACAGTACTTATCCCAAAGAATCGCTGACCTGTGTACGGACTGTCAAAGAAGGGCGGAAACCAATCCGCTGAGGGTTTTTGACTGTAAAGTGGAACGCTGCCAAGAGGTGGTGTCAGGGGCTCCGTCCATCCTCGACCATATCTGTGAGGATTGTCAGAACCATTTTTGCGGCCTTCAAGATTACCTCAATGGCTCGGAGATCTCCTTTGTCCTAAACCCCAAGCTCGTGAGAGGTCTTGATTATTACAACAGAACCACCTTTGAGCTGCAGACGAAAAGGCTCGGCGCCCAAAATGCCGTAGCAGGTGGAGGCCGATATGACGGCCTTGTGAAACTCCTTGGTGGCCCTGACCACCCTGCTTTGGGCTTTGCCATGGGTGTGGAGAGATTGGTGACCCTGTTGGATAAGGGCAAAGAACAGGAGGTCATGACCCCTCAGCTCTTCGTGGCAGCACTAGGGGAAAAGGCTGAGAAAAGGGCTTTTAACTGGGTCAATGACCTGAGGAAGTCGGGTGTGTGGGCGGAAATGGAATATGCCTCAAAGGGGCTAAATGCGCTGATGAAGAAAGCGGATCGATTGGGTGCCAAAAAAGTGCTTATTGTGGGAGAGGATGAACTGGCATCAGGTAAAGGGATACTGAGAGATTTGGAAACGAAAGGCCAGCAAGAGATTGGTTTGGAAAACGTTGTAAACAAGCTGATGAAGGCCCTGTAGATAAATGCGTGAGAATGAAGTCACAAGAATCGATTCTCTAGGAGACTGGAAACGAACCCATGACTGCGGCGGCCTGAGGTCAGAAGACGTGGGCCAAGACGTGACGTTAATGGGATGGGTGAACAGCAGAAGAGACCTGGGAAACCTCATCTTCATCGATCTCAGGGATAGGGAAGGGATTACCCAGATTGTGTTTGATCCTCAGGTGAATGAAGAGAGTCATGGGCGGGCCCATATCTTGAGAAATGAGTGGGTTTTGGCCGTGAAAGGAGAGGTGACCCCCAGGCTCGACGGACAAGAAAACCCGAGTCTTCCCACCGGCGCTATTGAGGTGAAAGTGGAGGATCTCAAGATATTGAATAGGACAGAGACTCCGCCCTATCAAGTGGATGGAATGGTGGATGCCTCCGAAACCTTGAGATTAAAATATCGTTACCTGGAACTCAGGAGACAGAGGATATTCCAGAACTTCTACATGCGCCACCGTATCGCTTCCTGTATCAGGGCGTATCTAAACAGAGAAGGTTTTTTAGAGGTGGAAACCCCTTTTCTGTCTAAGAGTACGCCTGAAGGGGCCCGGGACTATCTCGTACCCAGCAGAGTGAACAAAGGGCAATTTTACGCATTACCCCAGTCCCCTCAGCTCTTTAAGCAACTCCTCATGATCGCCGGATTTGACCGGTATTACCAGATCGTCAGATGCTTTCGGGATGAGGACTTGCGGGCGGACCGTCAGCCCGAATTTACCCAAGTGGATCTGGAGATGTCTTTCACGGATGAAGAGGGTGTGATGGGTGTCATTGAGGGGATGATGCGAGAAGTTTTCCAGAAAGTTTTGGACAAAAAGGTGGCCACAGCTCTTCCACGCCTGGATTACCAGGAGGCGATGGACCGGTTTGGGACAGATAAACCGGATATCCGCTTTGGAATGGAACTCAAAGATATCTCAGATCTTGTAAGCGATTCAGATTTCCAGGCCTTCAACGAGGTGGTAGGGAAGGGTGGCGTGGTAAAGGCGATCAATGCGGAACAGGGGGCTTCTGCATTTTCAAGAAAGGTTCTGGATGAATTGTCTCAACGGGTGATGGAGTGGGGAGCCAAGGGTTTGGCGACCATCAAGATAACTGATGAGGGCTGGCAGTCATCCCTAAAGAAGTTTTTCAAGGATAAAGAGAAAGAGGCCATAAATAAAAGACTCGATGCCAGACCAGGTGACCTCCTGCTCATGGTGGCCGACACTTCCGGGGTCGCCAATGAATCCCTTGGGCTACTCAGGCTGGATGTGGCGCGAAGAATGAATCTGATAAAGGAGGGGGAATACGCCTTTCTTTGGGTCACCAAATTTCCTCTGCTGGAGTACAACGAAGCGGAAAAGAGGCTTGAAGCGGTACACCACCCCTTTACGGCCCCAATGGATGAGGATCTCCACTTGCTCGATGAAGCGCCTGAAAAGATGAGAGCCAGGTCTTATGATCTGGTCCTAAATGGGGCTGAAATAGGCGGTGGAAGCGTTAGGATACATGACCTATCCATGCAGGAAAAGATGTTTGAGAGTCTGGGGATTTCTCGGGAAGAGGCGGAGTTGAAATTCGGCTTTTTCCTGGAAGCCTTAAGGTATGGAGCGCCTCCCCATGCAGGCATAGCCCTTGGTTTTGACCGTCTGGTGGCCATTATGACCGGTGTTGAGTCCATCAGGGAGGTGATCGCCTTTCCAAAGACCCAGCGTGCCACCTGCCCCCTGACTGACGCGCCATCCCCGGTTGACGAGCGACAGCTCGACGAATTGGGAATCACCCTGACCTAACACCTCGCCGAAATCTTATCCCCTCCCCATACTTGACATCTCCGAAATATTGCTTACTTTTTGTGAAATATTTCTCTTGACAATGAAGATTGCGTGAGGCATAGAATGGATTCACGCCCCCGCCCAATGCCTCCGCTGAGGCCTATGCCTCGGAGAGGGGAGGGATTGGGCGGGGGCGTTGATTTGTCCATAATATTGAAGAAAGGATGTGATAACCATGGTTTGTGCAACGGTAAAAGAGGGCATTGATTGCTTTTTTATGAGCCAGCAGGGGTGTCAGTTTAACGGAGGTAACTGCCACCCGATTATCGAGGAATGTGAAGGTTGCCAAAAAGCCAAAGAGTTCCCAACCGGCAAGTACTGCTTAAACTTTCCTGACCCGATAATCAAGTGGCGGGTCGGAACCTGCAGCATGGCCACCCACTTGCAGGCCACTAAAGCAAAGGGTAACGGAAAATTGAATCCCTTGAAGGCCTCAAAGCGAAAGGCCCGCTAAGAATTTTC
>DAOVAK010000557.1 GCA_030671095.1 Deltaproteobacteria bacterium
TGAGGCAAAGCTGATGGTGGAGGGGTTGCGACAGATCAGAGAGGCCCTGAGAGCTACCGAGGCGAAGATCACGGGGATCTGTCGTGGGTTTCCGGAATATGAGTACCTTCTGACTATCCCTGGCTTTGGGCCTGATGTCTCCTCCAAGGTCCTCGGTGCTATAGGCGATCCCTTTCGTTTTACCAGGGGCAAGCAGGTTTTGAAGATGGCGGGTCTGGATCTGGTTGCTAACCGCAGTGGTAAGAGATCTGATGGTGTTGTGCCGGTCATCTCCAAAAATGGCAAGGCCGAGCTTCGCTATGCCCTGCATCAGGCAGCAATGATTGCCTCTATCAGAAATCGTGAATTTATCATTTGGTTCACCAATAGACTTCGTGGCAGAGCGAGGGAGAAAGGTATTAAGGTCAAGATGAGAGTAAAGCTGTCTGGCAAACTGTTAATTATAGCGTGGACCTTGATGAAGAAGAAGGAGCCATTTAATCCTGATTGTCTAAACATAGAATAAGGGTTTTTGTTTCGGCGGGAGAGCCCGTGCACGAACGTTGAGGCCTTTAGGGACCTCATAGGGGACAATATACAGGGCCTCTCACTCTCCGAGGCGTAGGCGCGACGAGCCGGAGGCTGAATCTCGTAACCTGGATAAGGCATGATGGGTGGCCGCCTTCGCGCGGCATACCGGATAAAGGGTAACGATGAGATATAAAGTGAGTTTATCCTTAGCTTGACGAAGAACCGTCAGTGAGAGACTCGCCGAATAAGCAATCTAGAATCCATAGCAGGATTCTTTACGGATAAGTGTGTTTACGAAAGGGAGGTATTATCTATCATATTGTAATCATTGGCTTTTCTTAATTGTTCATTTTTTTCTTGACAGGAGCAATATAGCATGTCCCCTATCCTATTAATACGAACACAATAGTTAGATTAGGCACATTTTTGTAATGTCCATACAAAACCGTAATTATTATAAACGGTTAGCTTTCCAGAATTTAATGGCACTCCACGTGTCTATTTCCATACTAATATCAATAAATTAACAGAATCTATCGGGCTTCCAAAGAGCACAATCCCCAAAAAAGAGTTGTAAGAGGGCCTTGACGCCATTTGTTTGATATTTCATTCCATTTTACATCTTTTGACTACGGTTCAATGATGGCTTGGAATTTGCTTTTTTTATTGGCGGTTGCAACTCTCATTGCATCTCATGATCATCAACGTTCGCATAAACAGGCAAATCCTTCCCTCCATTCTTTCAACTCTGCTGCTGCTGCTGTTAACATTGTTTTCTGGCCGTTTGGGGGCAAGCGCATTGACCGTCGCATGGGACCCTAACACAGAAGATGATTTAGCCGGATATAGTGTCTACTATGGGATTCAATCCGGGAACTATGACTCTGTTATCGATGTGGGGAATGTCGTCCAATATACGGTATCGAATTTAGAGCCCGAGACCCAATATTATTTCGCCGTCACGGCTTATGATACATCAGGGAATGAAAGCGATCTTTCAGAGGAGGTTGGCAGTATCACGAGTGAGGACCCGCCACCTAACCCTCCTCCTGATCCTCCTTTAGAGGTGGTAAGCGTGATATCACCAAACGGCGGGGAGACCCTCAGATCAGGAGGCACCCAAACCATAGTATGGCAGACCAACGGTGCAGCGGAGCTGGTTGATAGGGTACAGCTCTTACTCACCAAGAACGATCGGAGGGCATGGAAGAAAATAACCCTTCTATCAGGGAACCCAGGAAGTTATGATTGGAAGCTGCCGATTACCCGAAAGAAAACAATGAGCAGGTGTAGGGTGATGGTGATTCTGAAGGATGCGAGTGGAAACATCGTGGGCAGTGATGCGAGTGACGATGATTTCGCAATTCAGCCATAAGCAGAGCCTCAAAGGAGGGAGGTTAGAGTAAGATGGTGGTTATTATTCGAGATGTAAAAACGAGAACATCTATCATGTAAGGGAGAATAAGAGATGATTGACCACTTGATGCAGTTCTTTGATGAAATTATGATGGAGTGGAACCTGGAAAAGCGGGACAAGATGAGTCTCGAACGGGATGAGTTAATGTTGAGGATTGCACCCATTTCTCTGTGTAGATGCCTGAAATGCTCGTCGTACCAACGGGCAGGAGTTTCAAAATGCGTTGAATGCGGATCATCGGATCTCCTCAAACTGGAAAGGCAAATCTCCAGCAGGAAAGATGCGCATTCGCCAACCATCTCATATAAGGGGAAAGGAGGTGGGATGAGAGAGAAGGTAGTTTCCTAACAGGAAATGAACCTTGAAAGGTCTAACGATACTCCGGGCATTTCGTAGACCCTAACATATCTGCGAGAATATGGCAGGCCTTTATAGAAAGAGGACAAAAAAATTGGCTATTTGCGATAAAAATATTTATCTCCCCTTTTCTCCTTCATGAATAGCGGAATGAGAGCTATTCAATCTAGTCAACAACGTCCCCCATTTTTAGCTTTCAGAAAATAAGTTGTTTCAGAACCAACGTCCCCCTCTTCCGTCTGCTACCAAAAGTATAAAGTAAAGTGTTGACCCCTTACCATTGATCCCTTACCAGAGACTCGTGGCTTTCTGCCCCACCCTCACGGATGGTTTGGCTTTGTCGGTTTAAACGGCGGGGGACCGCAGACCCGGTTTCGCAGGACGGCACACCGGACGAGTAGACTCTAACGAGGAGAACTCAACCGAGAATCGAACTCGGTGGAAAGGCTTATGAGGCCTTCCCTGTCCCAACATATATAAACCCCGGCCCATACCCGTGCGGTCCCCGGTCCGTTTATATTCCTTGTTACCATATATGGATAAAAAAGTAAAACTCTTTTTTGAATAATTATAACTAATTATTGAAACAGATGTTTTT
>DAOVAK010000255.1 GCA_030671095.1 Deltaproteobacteria bacterium
GATCTGGCCGCAAAGGCGGCGGTGACCCTTTCAGCCAGGAGATTTTCCTGCACAGGGACGACACGGACGTTTATTTGACTTTTTTGAGTAAAGTCACGTGCAATCCCTCGCTGGATCTCCAGTCGATCCTTTTCCACCTCAGTGGTCCAGAACGTAATTTGATTCTGGGCCAGCGCCGTGGATAGCCCCAATATAGTGACCAAAAAGATGGTTAGTATATTCAAGAGCGCAACCTTCATTGATAATCTCTTCTTCCCATGAGTCATTCTAACCCTTTATAATCCATAGCTCTTTTCAGGGTCAATACAAATAAAATTTGGGGGATAATCCTAATGCAAACCTCTTGTGGTAATGTCGTGCCCGTGCTATTCCCTAGTTGAAATGTTTCGCGTTGCATGTCACGCGGTCATTGCGAGCGGAGCGAAGCAATCTCGGCCTTAGGAAAATAAGAGAATTCGGTCTGTTCCATAGAGATTGCCGCGTCGTCCCCGAAACATTCGGGGACTCCTCGCAATGACAGTGAAGCTCCCCGACCAAAGGTCGGGGCATCTTTCGTTCAACCTCAGAACGATCTCCTCCCCCTTGATGGGGGAGGATTAACCCGCCATAGCTCTTTGGCGGGTTAAGGTGGGGGTGAAAAGCCCAGAGGTCTCACCCTCCCCTTTATCCCCTCCTCTCCGAGGCGTAGGCTCTACGAGCCGGAGGCCATCGAGGGAGGGGAATTTAAAAGGATGCCATTCATCCCCGCCTTAAAAGGCGGGGCATTCTGGCATATAGTCGTAAAAAAGGAGTTCTAATGCCAAAGGAAAGGTTCCCTACAACACAGGCCGTCCGCGCGTTGAAACAACACAGGCTGGACTTTACCCTGCATCCCTATAATTATGAGGAAAAAGGAGGGACAGAGACGGCAGCCCGAGAACTGAATGTGGAGGAACACTCAGTCATAAAAACGCTCGTGATGGAGGATGACAAAAACAATCCCCTCTTAATGCTCATGCATGGGGATAAACAGGTATCCGCCAAGGCGCTCGCACGTACCCTTGGCGTCAAGAGGGTCAAGCCATGCGCCCCTGAGGTGGCACACAGGCATACGGGATATTTTGTGGGTGGAATTTCTCCTTTTGGGACAAAAAAGCCTCTCAGAGTCTGCCTTGAGGCCTCAGTTATGGATCTTCCAAAGATCTATATCAACGCGGGAAGGAAGGGTCTCCTTGCTGAAATGACGCCAGGAAATCTTGCCAGGATTCTAAATCCCACGGCTGTTAACGCCGCCATATAAATTGGGGACGCTGGTAAATAAGTAAATAAATTTGACTTTTTTACTTATTTACCAGCGTCCCCCTTTCTGTTAACGGATATACTTGACCTTCTTTTCCAGGTCCTTCCTCCCCATCTGCTGGGCTTCACCAGCGGGTTTGCCAAGGCATACGACCGCGAGAGGCGCCTTTTCCGCATCGATGTCTAGTATCTCTCTCAAAGGCTTCTTGTCAAAAAAGGTAAACCAGAGGCTGCCAAGACCTAGGGCATGGGCCGCCAGATGCATGTTCTGTATGGCCGCAGCGCAGGCCTGTTGATAGCCTATGCTGCCCTCTTCCTGGAACTGATCCACACCGCTCCCCTTGGGATCCCCGACCACCACGATCATGACCGGGACAGATTTCAAGAAGTCCACCTTGTATTTTTCCAGCCATCCCCAACCGCTCGCTTCAATGGCCCATTTCCTGCACCTTTCAGCCTCTGCAATAATCTTTTCCTTCACTTCATCATTGGTTACCACGATGAATTGCCACGGTTGGCTGTTGAGGGGAGAAGGCGCCCACATACCCGCTCCCAAAATCTTTTCAATGGCCTCCTCGTTGACAGGATCAGGTGAAAAGTTCCGACAGCTCCTCCTCTCCTTAATCGCAGTAAAGACATCCATGGCCCTACTCCTTTCTTCAAGAAATGTTTTCACCGACTGAACTTACCCCGCTTTTTCTAAAATTTCAAACATAAACAATGCTGCAGCGATCTTTGATGAATTATGAGCCTTGAGAACTGTCCAAGCTGTCATTGTAAACTCAGCGAAGGCGTGCGGGCTCCTCGCAATGACTATAAAAGGATTCGGACACTCTCTCATTGGAGGCAGATAGAGGACAAAAATGCGAGCACCTGCCAGAAAAATACTGTATTTCCATATACTTATTTGCCGAAACCGACAGAATGAGGAGAAGGCGGTTAGTATTGCATACTATTCTTTTAGGATATTTGATATTGACTTTTTACGTTATAATCTGTAAAGGGTAACTGAAATAATCTCTATAAATAGAGACGTGGTCTTTCAAGCTACAGCTTCGTTAACTTTAAGAGGAGGAGAAAGGAGGTGTAAAGAGCGTAATCATTCGTCTCACATCGGCAATCCAGTCACCAAACCACTAAATATCATAAACCTTTCTTCACCGTCTTAAGGAGGTGATAGACGAGTACCAATTAAAATACTATTGACTCTTTAATCACTTACCTTCTGCATTGGGCACTTTTTGATCCAACCAATACATAAGAATCGTCAATGCAGGTTTTGGGCCGTTCCATCTCGGACAGAATTGGCTTGGAGTTGACCTGGCAATTCATGTCCTCTTGGTCTGGGCTCAATTTTTAGGAGGGAAGTTATGAATTCATTATGGGTATTATTATGGTGGGTAGTTATTGTTGCTATCGGCTACTGGGTATATGCCCGACATGTTGCGAAAAATGTTTTTGGGGTGGATCCAGGAAGGGCAACGCCTGCAAAAATGTATATGGACGGCGTTGACTTCATGCCTGCAAACAAGAACGTGCTATTTGGGTTCCAGCTTAACTCGATTGCAGGGGCTGCACCAATCATAGGCCCCATTATAGCCCTTCAGTGGGGCTGGCTCCCTGCTGTATTATGGCTTGGATTAGGGGTCTTCTTCATCGGATGGTTGCACGACTTCTCGAGCGCCATGGTGTCTATACGGAGCGACGGAGATACCTTCGGAGCGATCAGCTACAAACTGATATCACCCCGGGCGAGGAAGATTCTCCTCACTTTCGTCTATTTTTACCTGCTTTTGATTGCGTGCGCCTTCGGCCATATTATCACCAAAGGGATAAGCGGAAATGCTGCACTTCCCTTTCCCTTGCTCGTGGTCATAGCTGTGGCTTTTCTTGTGGGGCATATGGTCTATAAGGCGAAGGTGAACATTATTGGAACGACTATCCTTGCTATCGTTTTGATCTTTGTCGCCATCGGGTTGGGGACTATCTGGCAAATTACGCTTTCCTACAATGTTGTCCTCATCTGTGTCCTCATATTTGGCTATTTCAGCTCCATTTTGCCCGTATGGCGTTTCATCCAACCCTACAACTACTCCTCGGTGTACGTGGTTTATTTTGGGATTATAGCAGGGGTTATAGGCATACTTATTGGGCATAAGCCCATGACACTTCCTGCCTTTACCAGCTGGAGTATTGGTATGGGACCGCTTTGGCCCATCCTTTTTGTGACCATCGCATGTGGGGCCATTTCAGGATGGCACAGCCTGGTATCCAGTACAGCTACTTCCAGGCAGCTTGAAAATGAGTTGGATGTGAGGCCCGTGACGGGCGGAGCCATGTTTGCCGAGTTTACCATCGGGATCATCGCGGTGATCGTCTGTGCCACGGCATTTGCCGACAAGGCAGCCTATATCGCAAAGGTAAAAAATCCTGTGGGGATCTTTGTGGGGGGTCTCGGTGGTGCCATGACCTCCCTTGGGCTTCCTGAAAGCTATACCAAAGCCCTGGCGGGCATGATGATCATCATCCTCGCTTTGACTGTCGTAAACCTGGTCTTCCGGTTTATGAAGGTGGCAACGGCCGAACTTCTGGGTGATGCTGCAGGCATTGCCAAAAACCCTCATGTGGCGACCATTGTGGCCCTTGTCATCACATGGGTCCTGATAAAGACGGGAACCTGGCTCTATATATGGGTCCTTTTTGGCGGCGCCAATCAGCTGATGGCATCCTTTGCCCTTCTCCTTACCACACTATTCCTGGTACAGAAATCCAAGAACTACAAATATGCCATCTACCCCATGTTCTTTATGTACGTCACCACCGTGTGCGCCCTGTTCTACACATCATTCTTCAAGATGATTCCTGCGGCAATGGCAGGAAAGAAGGTGTTTGGGAACCTCTTTGCTGGGGCAATCGCCATTCTGCTCATCATCTGTGCCTTGATTCTGGCCTATGACGGCTGGAAGGCCTTCAAGAAATACAAGGCAGGCGCTACGGCAGAACCGGCTGAAGCGGAAAAGGCCCCCGCCTAATCGACGGGACCTGAGGCCACAAAAAAGGGGATATATTTTCCGGGAAAGGATTAAGAGACCGGGGGTATATCCCCATATTCATTTGTTTGTTCGGAGTATTGGAGTATTGGAATATTGGTTATAAAGACTGGAAGAAAGATTTCCAATTCCTCTTAATCCATTTCTCCCTGGCCCAGACCTGGTTCGCCAAGATCAGGTGATGGTCAGGCAAAACATGCAGAAATGGGACCGTTAGTTGCCTCTTTAATTCACGTCGCGCCAGGGCGGGCCAGTACTCCATCACTCCAATACTCCATCTGTTGACCGTAGCGATGCCGGAATGTTTTCTTCTTGGATAAAGACTATCAAGGATTATTTTATAGGCTTTTTCCTTTACGGCCAGCTAAGCTATCTGTACTCAGAAAAACGTTGCGTCGACAATCTGTTCATGCTAGGTTTGTTCGGAAATTATATTGGATTTCCCTCTCTCTTTAACTACTATCATCTCAGGCTCATGCCTCACTATATAAGGCAGCTTAAGCCCTGGAAGAGAAGGGTTTTGAAGGAGAGGGATTTCTTTGACCAGGTTTATGATTAATTAACGGATTGCTTCGTCCCCGACTTTGTCGGGGACTCGCAATGACATGTGAGACGCAGCAAGCTCCTGGGAATTAAACGTATTAAAACTGACGGCTTCGTAAAAAGTCCAACTGCCATTCGACAGGCTCATGGCCCTGAGCAAAGCCGAAGGGCTGCGTTACGCTTCATCTTTCGTCATTGCGGCGTACTGTAAGTACGCCTCATTCCTCAAGATTCGCAAGCCTTGCA
>DAOVAK010000625.1 GCA_030671095.1 Deltaproteobacteria bacterium
TTGAAACAGCCGTGCAAGAACTCTTGGTGGGCTGAGCGGGGTTCTCTGGAGCGGCCAAAAACCTTCCTAAAATTTTTCTCTCGGAAAATTTTAGATAACGCCCCCGGTCCCCGGGGGCTCCTAAGCCTCCCGAGAGCATTCGGGAGGCGCTTTATAAAATCCTGCAAGGGATTTTATTGACAGAACAAGGCCTCATAGGTATCCCGCTTTGTGCGCCATACTTAAAGGCAGTGCGCAAATTTTTTGGCCCCTCCAGAGAATGCCGGTTAGTCCAGGGGCTTTTCAAATGCCTAAAGTATTACTCTTTTTCTAATTCTCTCGATTGGGCAATTGCTTTTGTGTTATATTTGGGGAGGCGAACATTTTGAGGTAGTAGCCGAACCTAGATCCTAACCAGGTTACGCCTTGAACTTATGCTTTCTCAAGGTGATATCCTCGTTCAGAGCTGCATTTATGAATCGGAAAAGAGCAACCCTATCTATTTTCTTATCATTGTTCCTCATCTCCTTCCTTTTTCCTCTTGAATTACGATCTGAGTTCTATGGTTATGTGGATAAAGAGGGAAACCGTCACTTTGCGGATAGCATCGATAAGATACCCCTAGAATACAGGGACAGCGTGAAAGCGTACGAAGAAAAGTATGACGATCTTCCCGAAGAGCAAAGATCTATTATGCTGGAAAAAAAGCGCCTGGAACTGGAAAAGAGACAAGAAGAAGAGAAGAGGAAATACGAGGAATGGCAGCGGGCCCAGAAGGCGTGGGAGCAGGAGCTCAAGAAAGAGGAAATCATCCGTGAATTGGAATGGGAGCTGAAACAGAAAAAATGGGAAAAAGAACGGACAAAAAGCAGGCTGAAGCGCAAAGGGGTTCAGAGAGTTTTTATAGTGGGTAACCCGGTGGTGGGAAATGCGGTATTGGTGCCTGTCATTCTGGGTTACCGAGGCAAACAAATTGAAACCCGGCTCATGTTGGATACAGGGGCCTCCATGATCGCCTTGCATCTGGAGATCGCAAAGGAATTAAACATAGATTTAGGACGTTTCAAGAGGATTAGACCTCGGGTTGCAGGGGGAAAATCAATCAATGCCTATGTGGGTAAACTGGATTACGTCCAAGCAGGCCCAATAAAAAAGGATAACATATATGTGAGCGTCATTGAGCATCAAGGCCCCCCAGTCCCTTTTAAGGGGCTGCTTGGAATGAACTTTCTACAGGGCCTGGAATATAGTATAGACTTCGAAAATCAAGTGATAAACTGGAATCCATGAACATGGCTATACTCTGCCTCTTCATGTTGTCCTGGAGTGATGGCCTGCCCTGGCGCGACGCGGCTGGATATCAGCAAAATCGTAGTTCTCTTGCAAAAATCTATGTTAAATACTCGATTTGCCGTGCCAGGTCTGGGCCAGGGAGTAATGGAAAAGGTATCTAACGAGGTTAACCCATGACTGACCTCCTCAGAACGCCAGAAGAGAGTTTCACCCACCTTCCTGGTTTTCCCTTCTCACCCCACTATGTGAAAGACCTCGAGGGGTACGAAGGCCTGCGCATGCACTACCTAGACGAGGGGCCCAGGGAAGCCAATCAGGTCTTCCTTTGCATCCATGGCGAACCCACATGGAGCTACCTTTATCGCAAGATGATCCCGGTGTTCACAGCTGAAGAACATCGTGTAGTAGTGCCTGACCTGTTTGGGTTTGGTCGCTCCGACAAACCCATAGAGGATGCGGAGTACACTTTCCACTTTCATCGCGCAGCGCTCATGGCATTCATTGAGCGCCTCGACCTGACCCACGTTACCCTCGTATGTCAGGACTGGGGTGGAATGCTCGGGCTCACCTTGCCAATGGAGATGTCTGGCAGGTTCACCCGCTTTCTCGTGATGAACACGGGACTCGGTACGGGCGACGTTCCCCTGTCTGAGGGGTTTCTTGCCTGGCGAGATTGGGCCAATGCACATCCTGACTTGGACATCGGTCGTCTCATGGCAAGGGCGTGTCCACATCTAACGGCAGAGGAATGTGCTGCCTATGAGGCCCCTTTTCCAGATGCAAGCTATAAAGCAGGGGTACGCAGCTTCCCCAATCTCGTCCCGGACCGTCCGGATGCGCCAGGCGCAAAGCTATCACGGCGCGCTCGTGACTGGCTACGTGAGGAATGGTCTGGTGAGACATTTATGGCCATCGGAATGAAGGATCCTGTTTTAGGCGCACCGGTGATGCGCAATCTCCGCAAGATCATTCGTGGTTGTCCCGAGCCCTTCCAAGTCCAGGAAGCCGGTCACTTCGTCCAGGAATGGGGTGAAAAGGTGGCCAAGAAAGCCCTGGCTTCTTTCAGCTGAGCACCGGATCTCGAGGCCAATTTTGGGACAGGGATTCGCATTGCCCTTGAATACACGTTGATCTAGCATTAATTAACTGGTAAAAAGTCAAAAATGGGACGGCAAAGTAAAAAGCTCCAAATGTAAGGCTTGCGAATCTTGAGGAATGAGGCGTACTTACAGTACGCCGCAATGACGAAAGATGAAGCGTAACGCAGCAGTTGGACT
>DAOVAK010000377.1 GCA_030671095.1 Deltaproteobacteria bacterium
GTAAATCTCGCCCATCCTTCTGCCATATGGACAGCAGCCTGCTCGTGACGCGTATCGATGATCTTCATCCCGTAATCTATACATGCATCAAATATGTCCCCGATATGCCCACCAGACAGGGCAAATATGCAATCTACCCCCTCTTCTTTCAGCCCCCACAGGACCAATTCTCCTGCTCGCCAAACCTCTTTCTCGCTCATTTCAAGTTACCTCCCGCACAAATTAATAGACCCCCTCTCTAGAAATTATGGAGGGACCTTTGCTTTCTAAGGGATGTTGGTGGCACCTATAAGTGACGCAGATGTCTCAAGTTTTCAAGTAATTTCTTTGTGGCATTCTTGTGCGGCCTAACCCGCTAATTTCATTGGAGATGTCCAAGTGTGAAGGTTGGGTTGGCAGGTTTTTGGACCTCAGGTCAAATTCTCAGTCGTTTCTGCAGAATAAGGTTGCCAGGTCCATATAATGGAGGTATACACTTTTTTTAGCAGAAGTTTAAGGGGCAGGCCCCATGTTTCAAGTCCCCGTCTTCCCGAAAAACTCCCATCACACAAAAGACTATGGGAGTATTTTGACAACCATTGAAGATAAAGGAGGTAGGTTATGCCCAAAGAGAAAGTACAAAGCGAAACCGTTGCAGAGGCCAAGAAAGAGATTTCGGTGGTAAAACCCCCCGAGCCTCGGTTGCCCTTTGCAGAAGCCCGAGAGGAGGAAGGTATAGATAAAGTCAGAGATATTCTTTTTGGTACCCAGGTCCGGCAATACGAACAGAAATTCAAACATCTGGAGGATCTCATCCAAAAAGAGATAACCAACTTGCGGAGCGAAACAACGAAAAGCGCTGACATGCTCGAGACCTATGTGAAAAAGGAGCTGGAGGCCCTATCTGAGCAGGTCAAGAATGAGCAAACAGAGAGGACGGAGTCTGTGGAAGAACTGTCAGGTAAAATCGATCGGACAGTGAAGAATCTGGAAAAAAAGACCGGCCAACTGAGCGAAAAAGTGCTTGCTAGCCAGAGGGATTTGCAGGAACAGATCCTACAGCAGTCCAAGAGTCTTATGGAAGAGATCCGATCGCAAAATAGCCAAATTTCCTCCAGTCTGGATCAGTCAGTGGATGAACTCCGCACTGAAAAGATGGATCGGCTCGCCTTTGCCAATCTCCTCATGGAAGTGGCCATGCGGCTAAAGGATGAATTCAAGATTCCTGATATGGAATGAGCGTTTCATAGTCAGAACTTGCCATCTGTGATACGCAAAAGCGCCATATGGCAAAGGCGTCGAAAAGATTGAAGTAGCAGCAAATTATAACTGACGACGGAAGGGTTAGCGTCTTGGCCAAATTTTCAATGGAAGATAAGGCAGACGAGGCTACAGTAGATAGAAGAGAAGAGAAGCCCACGAGCCTCGACGAACTCCGGGAACTTCTTGTCGGCCCGGAGCAAAAACAGATTGGTCGGCTGAAGGAAAGATTGGACGACCCGGAGCTTCATGCAGAAGATGTGAGCAGGGTCTTAGCAGAGGCTATAACGCTTCGCGCGTCCCGAGATGACCAGGTCGCAAAAGCGCTAGAGCACAGCATTGAAGAATCTATTAAGGCTTCAGTCAGCAGAAATCCCAAGCCCCTCGTGGACGCCCTTTTCCCTGTCATGGGGCCGGCCATTGGAACGGCCATATTTTCAGCGATCCGCCGCATGATCCAGTCCCTCAATCAAATTGTCGAAAACAATCTTTCTTTGCAGGGTCTAAAGTGGAGGTTGGAGTCCTTCAGGACGAAGAAACCATTTCGTGAAATCGTTTTACGCCACACGCTCGTATATCAAGTAGAACAAGTCTTTCTCATACATATGAATACAGGAGCAGTGCTCCAACACGTGGTGGCGAAAGAGGTGGCCGAGCAAGACCCTGATCAGGTTTCTGGCATGCGTGAGGCCATTCAAGATTATTTTCAGGACGCCACTGGCCTGGAAAATGATCGAGCCCTGGAAAGCTTGAGAATTGGCGATCGCAACTTGTGGGTTGAACAGGGAGTGCACGCCACTTTGGCGGCCGTTATTCGGGAGAATCCCACTATAAAGTTACAGGGCGTCCTGCGTGAAACCATAGACACCATACACCTTATGAAAAGCGAGGAGCTTGAATCCTTCGATAGTGACGTGAGCCCTTTTGAGGACCTGAAAAGCTATCTTGAGGGTTGTCTGCAATCGCAGGTTAAAGAAAGTAAAAGGAAAATCTCCCCCCTATTATGGCTTTTGTTAGGAATCTTGGCTTTGGTCATTACACTCTGGGTTTCTTATTCCATGCGGGATCAAAGGCGCTGGTCAAATTATGTGGACAGGCTTCGCGTTGAACCCGGCATTGTCATTACCGAAACGGAAAAGCGGTCCGGTAAATATTACGTATTCGGACTTCGGGATCCGCTGGCGGCTGATCCAAAGGAGATGCTGAAAGAAGAAAATATCGAACCCGAAAGTGTGGTTTTTCAATGGGAGGCCTACAGAGCCCTGCATCCGGAATTTACAATAACAAGGGCGAGGAAACTTCTCCAACCTCCAGAAACAGTTACCTTAGATTTCAAAGACGGCGTTCTTTACGCAGTGGGATATGCGCCGCCCCAATGGGCTGTTGAGGCACGGAAACTGGCAAAAGCGATACCGGGTGTCTTCCAATTCAATGAAGAGAAGCTCAAAGACCAGGCACTACATCCTGATCGCATTCTGGCTCAAGCAAAGGAATTGCTTGACCCTCCCAGCACCGTCTCCCTTAAAGTGGAGGATAACGTTCTTTATGCAAGCGGTTCTGCCTCTCATGGCTGGATTGTTTATGCAAGGGAACGGGCCAAATCTCTTTCGGGAATTGGGCGTTTCCAGGAGGATAATCTCGTAGACCTAGATCAGCGGAATCTGACGGGACTTAAGGAGAGCATTGAAGAACAATCGCTTGGTTTTGGAGCAAGATCCACGAGAACTGTGTCTGATCAGGAGGATGCAATTCGTAACTTGGCTGAGAAGATTAGGCAGCTCAAACAGTCAGCAGAAGTCCTTGGAAAGACGGCGCGTATAGAGATCATAGGACATACAGACAGCTCTGGAAATGAAAGAACGAACTTGATCATCAGCCACAAACGTGCTCAGCACGTCATGTCGCTGCTGGTCTCAGAAGGTTTGCAAGCCAATAATTTTATCACGAAAGGCCAAGGCTCAAAGGAGCCCTTGAGGAAAGACAGGACTCAGGAGGATAAAGAGGCGAACCGTCGCGTAACATTCAGAGTTATTTTGGCCGACAAGCCAGGATAAGGAAAGGGGTTAAATCTCCGTTTGACGCCTTTTCATGAATCAAGAAAAGACCTGAACGTCCATCATCACTTCTCATCCCTTAATTGCCATAACCGTAATCCAGAGGATCATAAGCCCTGCAGCGGCCATAACACCTAACCAGATGAGGCGGGTCAGCCACATGGCACTTCCAAAGGGGTTCTTGGCCAAGTGGGGTTGATCTAAATCATCTGAAAGCTCACAAAGCTGGTCAAATTTGTCCCTCAGGGGCTCCATCGGTATGAAGGCCATGACACGATTTCTTTCGGAGAGCAAGATGAGGAGGATCAGCATAAAAAATAGGGCAACAATAACCCCCAGAAAGGTATATTGAATCAATCCTTCAAAGATACTTCCGATTATACGAGACATTCTTCCTTATCCCTCCTGGTATTTCGAATTGTCATAAAAAATCAGATTGACCCCCTTGACCCCAAATCGAATCAATTTTGTGGAGGCAAGGAATTTAGATCCATTTAATAAAAAGCAAGAATGGTGCCATAGAGGAGATCCTTTCGATATCCTAGTGATACCCAATTTGACCAGAAAATCCCTATTATTTTTAAATGCTTAGACGAAGGAGCATTTATTGGGCAAGTGTTGAATGATAGGAGGCATTGAACTTGAATGCATAAAAATGTTCAGGTATGCAAAATTTTGTAAC
>DAOVAK010000324.1 GCA_030671095.1 Deltaproteobacteria bacterium
CGACGCTTATAGGATTTTACATCTTTGTAAGACTTCAGGGCACCGGAGGCGGCTGTACCCAAATAGAATTCTTTCACATCCGGGTTCTCTCGTAATTCCTCAGCAGGGCTCTCCATGACAATCTTGCCATTCTCCATCACGTAACCGTAGTGGGCAATCTGGAGGGCCATATTGGCATTTTGTTCCACAAGCATGAGGGTAGTCTCTTGCTCCTCATTTATTCGCTTGATGATCTGAAATATCTCTCTGACCAGCAACGGCGCGAGACCCAGGGATGGCTCATCCAGCAAAAGTAGCATGGGGTGGGCCATAAGTCCTCTACCGATGACGAGCATCTGCAGCTCGCCGCCACTGCAGTATCCCGCCAGGGACTTCTTTCGTGCCAGCAGGGCAGGGAAATACCGGTAGACCAGCTCCAGGTCTTCTTTGTAAGGCTTGCCCCAGCGGGTAGCCGTGCCCACCCTCAAGTTTTCTTCAACGGTCAGATACTTGAATTCCTGCCTTCCTTCCAGGACCTGAATAATACCTCTGCGTGTAATTTCTTCTGGAGACGAATTTTGGATCGGCTTTCCATCATACTCAATGAACCCCTCGGTCACCTTTCCGTTTTCAGGCTTGAGGAGGCCCGAAATGGCCTTCAGGGTCGTGCTTTTGCCCGCACCATTGCTACCGAGCAAGGAGACTATTTGGCCCTTCCTCACCGTGAGGGATACCCCTTTTAGGACCTGGATCACATCAGAGTAGACCACGCTGATGTTATTGATAAGGAGCCTAATGTTGTCTTCCATGAGACCGAACCTTCTTTCTAAGGAACGTGGAGTATTGGAATATCCGATTTGCCCAGGTTACTGAATCTTATCTTGTGCATGCTCCAGTACTCCATCACTCCAGTACTCCTATCTTTTCTTAATACGAGAACGGCCAAAGCCTGAAACTGGATCGGATGATGCGCCATACCTCTGCCAGCCCCTTGGGTTCGAAGATGATGAACAGTACAATGGCCAATCCAAAGACAAACTCTCGCAGAGGTGCCATGGTGATAGCCATGCCGGTGGAGGCACCCACATTCATAAGATACTCCGTGCCATGACTCAGTATTTCCTCCAATGTGACAATGAAGATTGCCCCGAATACAGAACCCGGAATGCTTCCCAGGCCGCCAATGATAATCATGGCAATGAAGACAATGGAGAGCCAAATATTAAAGGGCTCGGGTGTGATACTAATCATATAAAAAGCATAGAGTGCGCCAGCAAACCCGGCATAGAACGAGCTTATGCCAAAGGAAAGAAGCTTGTAACGAAAAATGGGAATCCCCATGCCCTCAGCGGCCTTATCATTGTCGCGAATGGCGATGAATGCCCGTCCATAACGGGTGCGAACCAGGTTAACGGCGATCCATGTCATCACCACACAGCATAAAAATATCACATAATAAAAGGTTCGGTCATTACCCAAATCCAGACCAAACAGAGTGGTGCCGATAACACTAACTCCTGCTGCACCTCCGGTAAGGCTTTCCCACTGCACCATCACAAATTCGATGATGAACTGCCCCGCCAGTGTGGCGATGGTGAGGTAGAGGTGTTTTAGGCGAAGTGAAGGAATGCCAAAGACCATCCCAACAGCGGCAGTGAAAATACCGGCAGCAGGCACCGCAAGGACGAAGGGGAAGCCCGCCTTGGTAGCGAGGATGGCTCCCGCATAAGCACCCACGCCAAAAAAAGCACCGTGTCCCAAAGAGATCTGACCCGTGTAGCCAATGAGAAGGTTAAGTCCAATGGCGGCGATGGCATAGATCCCGATCGTGTTCAGAACGTACAGAATAAAGGGGCTACTGATAAACGGAATGACACCAAAGAGAAGGACGAGGCCGATGATCATCCACAGTCTGCCAAAATCCGTTTCAAAAATATAGAGCTCTTCTTGGTATGATTCTCTAAAATTCCCGCAGGGATGAAACTGAAGCTTTCGCATTCTCTTATACCCGCTCGATTTCCACCAGGCCGAAAAGGCCGTAGGGTTTCACCATAAGAATAATGACAAGCACAATATAGGGGACAATGTCCCTCATTGCAGTGGATATATACCCGCCAGTGAAGGTCTCAAGCAGCCCAATAATGATACCCCCTAAAATGGCGCCTCCAATGCTATCCAGCCCGCCCAAGATGACCACCGGAAAAACTTTGAGTCCTATTCCACTCAAGTTATGCACATTGACGCCATTTATAATGGCCAAAATGATGCCGCTCATAGCACATACCAGGGCCGCAATGGCCCATGAAAGGGCAAAAACCCTCCTGACATGGACCCCCAAAGAGAGTGCCGCCGGCTGGTTGTCCGCCACCGATCTCATATAGATGCCCTGGGAAGAGTACTTAAAGAAGAATCCAAATAGGAGGAGAAAGACGACACCAATGATTAGGGCCGCCACGTACACCGAAGGGATATAAATGACACCGAATTGCATGGAAAGGCCTTCGGGCAAAAATTTGGGATAACTGTGGATATCTCCGCCAAAAACAAACAGCATGATGCCCTTGAACATGACGGCCAACCCGACGGTCAGCATGATCACTTCGATTAACGCTTCTCCGATCAGGGGGCGCAGGAAAAAGCGCTCAATGATAAACCCGAGGACGAAACTTCCGATGAGCGTTAACGCAAAAGCAACGATAATAGGCAGGTTAGCCCAGGCAGAGAGGGCCAGAAAGAGAAAAGCGCCTATGGCCATTAGCTCCCCGTGGGCAAAGTTCAGGACACTGCTGGACTTGAAGATCATGACAAAGCCCAGGGCGGCAAGTGCATAGAGTAATCCCAGTGATACTCCGTTTACCAGAAGTTGAAGGAAGAATTCCATTGGGGGATCAACCTCCTAATTACACGTCTAAGATTTTGACCGTTGTTTCGATAGTCCCCACGTGTCCGTCCCTGTAACGCACCTGACCCGTAACGGGTATTTCCGTCTTATTGGCATACATGGCGTCAATCAGTTCTTTGTACTGCTCAAACACGAATTTTCGCCTTACCTTTCCCGTTCTCGTCAGCTCTTCGTCATCGGCATCCAACAATTTGTACAACAAAATAATTTTCACCAATTGCATCGGCCTCGGTAGCTGGGTGTTCACTTCACGAACCTCCCCTCTAAGGAGTTCCTCAACGGCCGATTGCTGAGAAATATCCGAATAGGTAGTGTAAGGGATCTTTCTATCCTCTGCCCAGTTACCCACATTTCCGAAGTCAATATTGATGAAGGCGGTGAGATAGGGCTGTCCCTCTCCCCAGATAACCGCCTCCTGAATGTAGGGACTGAATTTTAGCCTCGTCTCTATAAAGTCAGGTGAAAAGGCCTCCCCCTCTTTGGTCCGCATAATATCCTCTTTTCGACCAATAATGAGGAGGTGCCCGTCCTCATCAAGGTAGCCTGCGTCCCCAGTATGGAACCAACCGTCTATCAATGCCTCAGCCGTGGCCTCAGGATTTTGATAGTACCCCACAAAGTTGGATTTACTGGACACCAAGACTTCCTGATCTTCGGCAATCTTTATTTCTGTCCGAGGAAGACAGATACCCACGGTCTCCGGCTTCACCTCACCATCAGGCTGGACCTGAAAGATGCCACCCGCTTCTGTCAGACCATAGGCCTGTTTCAAATTCAGCCCATTGGCCCTGAAAAAGCGAATCACGTCAGGGCTGATGGGATGCCCTCCTGTGTACGCCGCGCGAAATCCAAGGCATCCTGTTCGATCCATAAGGGGTCGTGAAACAATCCGGGTTGCGAGCCAGTTTACCACTCTGAGATGGGTGGGCACTCGCTTTTTCTCGGATTCCAGATCCACCACAGCCCCCCCTATTTTCTGGGACAGTTTATATAGGCCCCGCTTGATAAACCCCGAGTCACTGATCTTCACCCTGATCTTGGAGGCAAGATCCTCCCAAAATCTGGAAGAGGTGACGATAACCGTAGGACCTATTTCCCTGAAGTCCTCCACTGCCGTTTCAAAGGTCTCGGGAAAGTTCATGGCCATGCCGCCAGACAAGGTGATCCCTACGCCCCACATTTGGTCAACGATCCAGGCCGTCGGCGTAACAGAAATCCAGTTGTCTCCGATGCCTATGGGGGCGGTCTCCAGCCACTTGCGCGCCATGTCATTGAAGTTCTCATGACTCAGCATGACCACTTTGGGCAGTCCGGTGGTACCGGATGTCATGAGCATAAGGGCCACGTCACCCGCCTTTCCTTCCCAGAGTTCTTTGTTAAAGAGATCGGGCTGATCCTTATCCAGTTTTTCCCCCGCCTCCAATAAATCCTTGAAGCTCATCAACCAGGGATTGTCGCTATAGGTTCTCATCCCTGTCGGGTCGATATAGAT
>DAOVAK010000567.1 GCA_030671095.1 Deltaproteobacteria bacterium
TTGTTCGGACCCGTCTTTATGGAAAACCGGCCACCCTTTTCGTCGCAATACTGTGCGAGAAAAGATGCAGGTTTCATCCCGAGGAACTTGGCAATCCTTTCTATTTCATCCTCCTTGACAAAGATGCCCCCTTTTCCGTAGAAACAAGTTCCGCACTTCTGGCATTCAAATGCTTTCATGATAAGTGCCTAAAGTGAGCTAAAGTGTCTAAAGTGTCTAAAGTTGAAAGAAAAAAAGAGAGATCCGATTTCATGCGCGACTACTCAACGACTTAACTATTCAACCACTCAACCAATTAACTTCTCCAGGTTCCAGTCAACAAGGAGCCTTAGGCGCCTGTCATCCTGCTTTGTCCTGTAAACAAGCTGGCCATTGTTCAGACCGTGCTGGAAAAGATCCCTCGTGATAGCCACATCGTGTTGGCAATACTCTGTCAATTTGTCCATCTCCCGCTGTCTGAACCACTCCACGGCCTGAAGGCCGTCAGCCGTCTTGGCCTGATTTAGGGTCTCCTGAGCAAGATGGTCCAGCGCAAGGCGAAAGCCGAGTCGTTGATATATGTCCTCGAGGATATCAAACGTGTTGAGCTCCTGGAAATCCTTTCCCGTGTATGCGCTCAGGACCGTGTAGTCAAATCGTCTGATATTGAAACCAACCACCAGATTCGCCTTCTCCAGATGGGCCAGGAGGTCATCAATCTGATCTTCTGTAAAGCTGATGAACCTTTTTTCAAGACTGTCAAAGATTACAGCCACTGAAACCCTCATGAGGTGCGTATTATGCCACCCCCCCACATCCTTGGCCGTCTTTTGGGTCTCCAGATCGAAATAGACGATCCTCGGTTCGGTCTGCTCCGGTTGAGTTTCCTCTTTTTGGCCCGGAATCGGCACAGGTTCTTCCTCTCCGTCTGCGTCGGAAACCTGACTGAGGGAGAGGTGGCCAAGAAGAAATTCCAAGATTATCACTGCCGCTCCCTTGTTCAGCGGTTTATTTCCTGAACCACATTTGGGAGAATGGATGCATGAAGGACATCCTTCCTCGCATTCACAGTTCTTTATAAGATCCAGAGTCCCTTCGAGCAATTCGAGGATGACTTCAAAACCGCGTTGAGCAAGGCCAACCCCCCCTGGATATCCGTCATAGATAAAGATGGCACTCTTATCCACTTGTGGATGATATGTATAACAAATCCCACCAATATCGTTTCTGTCACAAAGGGCGAATAGGGGAAAGATGCCAATGGCAGCGTGTTCGATGGCATGGATACCCCCCATGTAATGAAGGCCCTTCTCCTCCACCCACTTGGTGATGGCGGGTTCTATTTCAATCCAGAAGCTGCTGGTCTCAAAGATCTGAGGAGGCAGTTCAAGGGGGAACACGCCCACCAGTTCTTGGCCGGGCAGGGCCCTCTTTTCATAACCGATGACCCGTTCCGTGACTTCAACCATTCCCTCGCGGACGAGAAACTGCCCCTTTGGTCGCGTGCGATAAATCTGAATGATCTCTGTCTCCTTTTCAGTGCGGACTCGTGTAAAGTATTTGAGCTCTGTTTTGCGGGCAATAATGTCCTTTTTTTCAAGGTTAAGATGATCAACCAGGTATTGTCTGGCCCGATGCAGATAAACGGCCCCTGGGTGACATTCTTTAAAGGCCCTAAACCCATCAATGGTTCCTATGGCCTGACCGGTCTCCTTTTCAAAGATCGTATAACTCTCACCCACGGTTCTGATATTAACCTGGCGATGGGGATTCCGACGGGTGGCATACCAGGTAGGTTCCCCTTCGGCCGTCCGTGACAGGTCACCCTCCCTTTCCAACTTCTCAAGATGCGGGGAAAGGTCTTTGGACCAGAATTGATCGTCTCCCCGGGTGAGTGGATGCTCAGAGGCCGCACAAGGCAAATGGGCTTCCACCACGTGGGAGTTATGGGGATCCAGAATGGCCGCCTCATAGGATCTGCTAAATAGATCATCAGGGTGTCTCATGAAATATTGATCCAGGGCGTCAGGTTTAGCGATGAGAATTACCAGGGAATCCCTGCCTGAACGACCCACTCTGCCACCCCTCTGCCAGGTATTGATGATGGTGCCGGGGTAACCTACCAGAATACAAATATCCAGATATCCTATATCGATTCCCATTTCCAGGGCGCTGGTGGACACCACGCCGAGTAGATCTCCGCTGGCCAGTCTTTTTTCTATCTCTCGCCTCTCTTCTGGCATAAAACCTGCGCGATAGGAACTGATCTTGGCCTTTAGCCGAGGGGATAATTGGGAGACCCATACATGGATCAGTTCTGTGACCTTTCTCGACTGCGTAAAAGCAATGGTCCTGAAACCTGATTGGACACAATGGACGAAAAGCCTTGCTGCCGAAAAGTTCGGGCTCACTTCTGGATTGAGGAACAAAAAGTGTTGCCCAGATTTGGGGGATCCGCTGGCATCAAAGACTTCAATTTTCTCTCCTATGAGCGTCTCCCCGAACTCCCGGGGGTTACTGACCGTCGCTGATAGAAGCACAAATTGGGGTCTTGATCCATAGAGCTTGCAAAGCCTCTTTAGCCTCCTCATAATTTGGTTCACGTGAGATCCAAAAATTCCGCGATAGGTGTGGATCTCATCAAGAACCACAAAGGAAAGATTTTCAAAGAGCCCCTGCCAATTATGGTGATAGGAAAGAATAGCTGTATGGAGCATATCAGGGTTTGTAAAGAGTATCTCTGGAACCCTGGTTCTGATTTGCTTTCGCCTGTAAGATGAAGTGTCCCCATCATAGATTTGCGCTGAGATTTTTCTCCTCTTGAGCTTATTGATGTA
>DAOVAK010000754.1 GCA_030671095.1 Deltaproteobacteria bacterium
AGGAGGAACAGAGACATTGCCATTGACACCATACGTCTCTTCGACTTCTTTATAGATAAAATCAAAGTCGATTTTTTCTGAAATCTTCCTCAAGACATGATCTTTTCGAATCCGTTTGTCGAGATTAAAACCACTCACGAAAAACTTGTGTTGGTAGGGAGATTGACGACCCATCATGGCAAAACCCTCATAGATATTGTGTTTGCCATGATTCTATTCGCAACATCTTGTGAGGGCAAGAACTATTTGGGCAACAGGCCGTTTATATATCAATTAACTAAGAGTGGTGGATGACAAATGAAGATGTGAACCCAGGCAAGGGGTGTTGAACTGACCCCGAATACAGATTGTTATTTAAAACAGATTTATGTTATTTAGAAAGCATAGAAAGGCATTGGGATATGAATTTGAAGAGGCATCTATACATCGGTCTGCTTACTGCTATCCTCACACCGCTTGGCTTTGGTTTCGCCACAAACAATAGATATGGAAGACTTACAGTGGAACGAAACATGCCGACGATTGAACAGCTTTCCGAGAACTGGGAGAACTATTACGTTTACGCTTCCTATTTGAGTGCAACTCAAAACCGTCCCTATGCCATCATGTTTGATCCCAAAGACGATGACAGAAAATTGAAGGTCCACGAATCGTGGTCTCGGGTTAAGGACAAAAAACAACTGCTTACGCTCATTGCGATGCTCAGGACGAGTCAGTTTCTGGTAGATATGTGGGTAATACATGGCCCAGATAAACGGACTTACGGATATATGTATACCTCTCACCAAGACGTGATCATCAGGCTGCTTGATGAGAAAACACTGTGGTTAGATAGGTTGTGGCCTTCAGCCTATGACTTAAGGTTGTAAATGCCGAACGAAGATGTTCCTCTAACCGCTACCGGGCGATCTGTCGCAGATACAGTAGAATGTCTGCTGCCTGCTGACGGCTGAGACGCTCCAGGGTAAAGTTGGGCATGTAGGGTTCGTCACGGTGTCGGGTGCCCTTGGCGAGCATTTTATGGAATTTTCCCAGATCCCTGGTAAAGTGAGTTGCCTTTTGCGGTAGGTTCTTTGTTCCGTGGCAGCGGGCACAGCTTAGTCTCCAAAGCCTTTCCCCCCTGCCGGCATCTCCCGCATACTTGGTGCCATCCTCGTACTCAACCACTATACTTCCCTGGCGGGTGTACCTGGCCGATTTGAAATCACCGCGAAAAGTGTTGTCTGCCTTTTTCGCGTATTTGCCGGCCAAAAGGCCGCGCAGTCCTTTAGCATACTGGGGGTCTGGCGAATGGGAGGTAAGTACTGCCTTCACGTGGGCCGCCTGTTCTGGCGAGAGGTCAAGATCTTTGAGTCTTATCTCCTGATCCCAGAAAAAGGCCAACAGGGCGTAAAGCTCCCACGCTTCCAAGTAGCGGCCTGCACTGCAATAGGCGCTGCAAACCTGAATGGCATCTTCCAGGCTGTCAGGGTCCATGGTCCTGCAGCCCGGGCCACAGACCTTGAGGAGAGGTCCGCAGGGGGTGGACGGTGGTTTCTTGCCCTTAGGCACGCAAAGGTGATGATAAATGCCATAATAATCGGCATAGAAGGTCTCCCGATTCACAACGCCCCACATGGTGGCCCCCTGGAGCAAGTAAATTTTTTGGCCCGTCTTTTCTATCCACCCAAAACGGGCTTCCGGGTCCTGGTTCGTCAGGTCAGGGTCCTCGCGCTCATAATTGTGGCAGGTTATGCACTTGAAATATTTGGATATGGGCTTGGAAGGACGGGGGCCTGTGGGTGGCTTTTTGATCTGGCCATTGATGAAAAGTTTCTTGCCCCAATTGGAGAAGTCCTTCCAGGTATAACGCTTGCCGCCCTTAAAGACGAGCTTCTCAATCTTTTTCTGATGATTCGCACGACCCTCGCCGCCCATGAGACGATCCAGACCCGGTGAATCAGCTGC
>DAOVAK010000740.1 GCA_030671095.1 Deltaproteobacteria bacterium
AACATCATCGTGATCATCGGTCGCCGCGCTTAGTAGTGCCAGAAGCCCCCCCTTGGTGGGCAGCTCCATGACTTTCCCATTAATGAGATAATGAGGAATGTCGGCAGGCCGAACATTATATTCAGCACCCACCTCACGGAATAATGCTTCTAAAGGTCCGCCCAATCCCGGACCGATGACACCGTTGGCCACCTTTATTCCCTTGTATTCGATGGTGGAGCAATGTCCACCGATTCGTGGCAATGCTTCCGTCACCAGGACCTTGTATCCTTTGTGGGCCAGGTAAGCAGCCGCACACATGCCGCCGATACCGGATCCGATAACGAGTACATCTGTTTTTACTTCAGTCATCACGTCCCTTCACTCCGGATCCTTGAGTGCATCGACCGGGCAATAATCTATGCATGTCAAACAATCCGTGCAGTCTTCATTGACTTCCACCCTGCCGTAGCAGGATAATGCTTCCTCCGGACAGTAAGGAACGCATAACGAACATCCCACACATTTATCATCATCAATCGTTATCATAACCGCGCTTTCTGCTTTAGTACCTATTTATTGAAATCACATCATGTTTGCGAAGGACTTATCTAACAAAATATTTTCGCCACCAAGACACCAATACACGAAGTTTAATTATAATAAACATTTATTGTTTGTGTCTTGGTGCCTTTGTGGCTATTCTTTCCGGTTTATCCGGGCTGGGCATTACAAACCCAACTGCTTGCCAATAATGTTCTTTTGTATCTGCGTGGTGCCTCCTCCGATGGAAAGGACCAGGACATCTCGCAGGAACCTCTGGGCATCATATTCCATGGTATACCCATAACCTCCCAGGATCTGAATCCCCTCCAAGGCCACTTTTTTAGCCACTTCTGAACAAAAAAACTTGGACATGGAGGTCTCCTTGACGCACTCCATCTTATGAGCCTCCTTCCAGGCCGCATAATAGGCGAGTCTTCTCGCCGCCTCTAGCTCTGTGGCCATATCAACCAGTTTATGCTGAATCACCTGAAAGGTCCCGATGGGCCGGCCGAACTGTTCCCGCTCCTTTGCATATTTAAGGGCATATTCAAATGCTGCTTGACCAATCCCTAAGGCACATGCTGAGAGGAGCAGCCTCTCCGTGTTCAACAACCGCATCATCTGTTTCCATCCATGGTTAAGACACTCGGGTCCGCCCAGGATATTTTCCGATGGGACCTTCACGTCGTCATAATAGACTTCGCATGTGTTTGATCCCCTGTAGCCCAAATCTTTAATGGGTTTTGCGCTAAAACCTTCTGATGTCGTATCCACCAGGAAGTCTGTGATCCCTTTAAATTTTGATTCCGCTGTACGGGCATTGGTCACAACAAAGTCGGCTATCCCCGCTCCGGAGATAAAGATTTTGCTGCCATTGATCAGATAACAGCCATCTTTCAATTCTGCCTTGGTCCGGATGCTTGCCGCATCTGATCCTGCGTTGGGTTCAGTCAGGGCATAGGCGAACTTAAGATCTCCCTTTGCTAGCCTTGGCAGATATTTTTTCTTTTGTTCCTCGTTCCCGTTTGTCCCTATAATTTCATTCCCATAAAGGATGATATTTCCCGCCGCCCATGCGAGTACGGGTAGACCTCTGGATATCTCCTCAAAGAAGATGATTTCATCAATGATGTTCCCCCCCAACCCACCATATTCCTCGGGGACATTAATTCCCATAAATCCCAGAGCAGAGAGCTTATCTAAAAGCTTATGGGGGAACGTGTCCTGCTCATCGATCTCTATGGCGACTTCCCTGGGGATTTCCGTCTCCACAAATTTGCGGATGGTATCTCTCAGCATGTTTTGTTCTTCCGTAAGACTGAAATCCATTAAAGCCTCCTTGTCTTGAGTTCAAGGTATTTGCCAATTCGTCCATTATTATTTAGACACATAATACATTTATGATAATGGGTGTTTACTATATTCACCACCCGCTTCGCTCGAGGCACAAAGTTCACAGAGAAAGTTTATTTTTCCCCGGGCGGGAGACGACGCCC
>DAOVAK010000465.1 GCA_030671095.1 Deltaproteobacteria bacterium
ACATACCATGTCCGAACCAGCGGTCTCAAAGAGAACAGGTTCTCCTCCCCGAGGAAGAACTGCGTAGCGGATGAAAATGTTGTACTTCCAGTTTCCCTGGAAAGATCCGGTCAGATAACGAATGTTCGCTCCGGCATAGACCACCAGTGCACCTAAATCGTGGATTTCCATCTGTTCCTTGGCTCGATTAAGTCGGTCCTTACGCATCCGGTCAAAATCAACCCTTTCCTGCCAATCAGCGCCGGTTTGAGAAAATAACCTACGAGCATCATATTCATGGGGTTTGCCAATAAAAGAAATGTCTTTAACCATGATCCATCCTCCTCTCTAAAATCATAGCATAATCAAAAACCTGAAACTGGACATTTCAGGAAGCCTGCTATTTCTCCCTAGACCTCTACCTTCGCCTGTTTCCCTGTTCGCGCCGATTCGATGGCCGCCCGAATCAAAGCGAGGGCAACCAGAGCCCCTTGCCCGTCGGTCTCCGGTCGGGCTCCCGTCTGAATGCAATCAGCAAACTCATCGATTTCTTCCAAGATGGGGTCTCCCTCGGTTAGGGGTATCTCCTGTGTACCATCCTTGCCCTTTTCGAAGAGCAAAAGCTTGGTATACCGATCCACTATTGGCCAGACCTTCAGGTACTCATCAAAGGGCACTTCAGGCAAAGAGAGAATACACAAAAGATTGGCTTTGGTACCGTAAACATATATCCAGTTGACCTTTGGTGAAGCGTAGTTGCAGCCCAGGTAGCCCAAAACACCCGACTCAAATTCGAAAATCGTTGCTGTCACGTCCTCTACAGGTGCCGGAATGTAGAGCTTGTTGAAAAAGGAAAAAGCGCCCTTGATTGGGCCAAAAAAGTAATTGACGGTATCCACGTGGTGGATCCCCATGGTCATGAGCGAGCCAGCAGGGCATCCGGAGTCATCTCCACGCCATCGAAATTTATCCGGGGTCAACTCAAATCCTAAGCTGTGGGAAAAGTTAGCTTCAACCTGAATAGGATCTCCAATCGCGCCTCCGTCGATGAGTTCTTTTGCCTTCCGGTTTCCCGCCAACCGACGCATGTCATGTCCGACTAGCAAAACTACACCAGCTTCTTGGCATGCCTTGACGATCTTCTTCCCGTCGGCCATGGTATTTGCGATGGGCTTATCCACAAAAACGTGTTTCCCATGCTGCGCCGCCATCACCGCGTGTTCGACATGTATGGCGTTGGGAGTTGTCAGAAGAACTCCGTCAACATCATCCCTTTTGATGACGTCCTCGAAGCTTTTTTCCTCCCCGCATTCATACTTCTCACTGAATTTCCTTCGTTTCTCCGGAGTCCTTGTGAAGCAGGTAACCATTTTTAACTTTTTGCTCCTTTTCGCCGCATCGGCAATAACAGTCGACCAACCCCCAATACCGATTTGGGCCACCCCTACAACGTCTCCTTTACTCATCATAACTACCTCCCTATTTGTAATGTCGGTATCGAAGCCACGTGATTAATCTTCCGCCGGCACTATCTGGGAGATTAACTTCGGTGCCGTAAGCGGATGATGAAGTTGTATTTCCAGCTTCCCTCGAAAGATCCGGTCAAGTAACGAATGTCTTAAGGTATGGCATTTCTTGCTATACTTCTATCTTCGCCTGTTTCCCTGTTCGAACCGACTCGATGGCCGCCCGAATCAGAGCAAGGGCAACCAGACCCACTTGCCCGTCGGTCTCCGGCCGGGCTCCCGTCTGAATGCAATGAGCGAACTCGTCGATTTCTTCCAAGATAGGGTCTCCCTCGGTTAGGGGGATATCTTTCGCCCCATCTTTGCCCTTTTCAAAGAGCAAGAGCTTCGTATGCCGATCCACTACCGGCCAGATCTTCAGGTACTCATCAACGGGCACTTCAGGCAGAGAGAGCGTACACAGGAGATTGGCCTCGGTGCCGTAGATATATATCCAGTTGGCCTTTGGTGAAGCAAAGTTGGAACCCAGATAGCCTAAAATGCCCGATTCAAATTGGAAAATCGTCGCTGTTACGTCTTCAACCTCGGCCGGAATGTAGAGCTTGCCGAAATACGCCGAAGCGGTTTTGATAGGGCCAAAAAAGTGATTAAGCGTATCGGCGTGATGGATACCCATGGTCATGAGCGCGCCAGCAGGGCATCCGGAGTCATCCCCACGCCATCGAAACTTGTCCGGCGTCAACTCAAATCCCACACTGTGGGAAAAGTTGGCTTCAACCATAATAGGCTTTCCAATCGCGCCTCCGTCGATGAGCTCTTTTGCCTTTCGGTTTCCCGCTAACCGACGCATGTCATGTCCAACCATCAAAACCACACCAGCCTCCTGGCATGCCTCGACCATTTTCCTTCCGTCGGCCATGGTATTGGCTATGGGCTTGTCCACGAAAATGTGCTTCCCATATTGTGCCGCCAACACTGCTTGCTCGGCATGTACAGCGTTTGGAGTCGTAAGGAGAACCCCGTCAATATCATCCCTTTTGACGAGATCTTCAAAACTGTTTTCCTGGTCGCATTCATACTTCCTGCTGAATTCTCTTCGTTTCTCCGGAGTCCTGGTGAAGCAGGTCGCCAGTTCCATCTTTTCGCTTCTTTTCGCCGCATTGGCAATTACACCCGACCAGCTCCCAATACCAATGAGTCCTACCCTCACAACGTTCGCTTTACTCATCGTAATGACTTCCCCCGTTGTAACGACGCTATCGCAAGGAAAGAATGGTCATATTCATTTTCTCGCCTTATACCCGATTGGACTTTCTGTGTCAAGTGATTTTGATAGGAAGGCGTTAGCAGCATAAGAATGTGTCGATTGTGAAGGACAGAGTACCCTTAAGTTAGAAGCATTTGAAGCGGTGGCATCTTCTCAAGATGGTAATGGAGGGGCGTATCTTGTTAAAAAAGGCAACTGATCGGAATGGGATCAGTTACCCTCATGCTAAGCAACTGAGGAGTGTGGTGGCACCGGATGGACCTTGTCCGGGACACGAAAATAGGTAAGGATTGAATCAATTCTCCACAAAGCAATCCACCAAGAAATCAACCCTTTATGGAGACTCTCTGCCAACCATTCCTCAACTATCTCCCACCAAGATTGACGGCTTCGTAAAAAGTCCCTCTGCCGTTCGACATGCTCACGGCCCTGAGCAAAGCCGAAGGGCTGCATTCCGCTTCATCCCCTGCCCTGTTAAATTGAAGGCAGCCATATCAAGGAGATATGGGATATAGGAGCTGCTTGAAAACAGTAACATCAAACAAAGAAAATATTTAACAGGGTAAATCATTGCAGCGTACTTCTATGTACGCCTCATTCCTCAGGATTTGCGCGCCTTGCATCTGGATCTTTTTTCTTT
>DAOVAK010000196.1 GCA_030671095.1 Deltaproteobacteria bacterium
CAGTTCGCTGATCTTCACTTTTTCACCTGCAGGTTAGGTTAGAAGAAGAAAGGCAGGAAAACGATTATGGAGGAGAGTATTCTAGGAAATTGATCATGTCAAGAAAATTCAGACAGCAAAAGTAGATTTTTTTGTTGACAATATTATTAATTATATCATATAGCTATACACATAAGCATATAGTGATGCTATTCATTGAGTGTAGAGCAATGCTACACATAACGCATATGGCGATGAAATCCTTGAAAAACTGCGATTTTTCTTGGCCGGATCGTCCGGCATACAGGACAAATGAGGATCATTCCGCCCCTGGAGGATGTCTCCGTGGCGTTGCAATACATCTACTTGGGAGCCTTTTGATACCCAGAGGGTAAGATCCTTCAGCGTGCTCCTCACAAGAATAACGTAACGAGTAAAATTGTATGGAAAACAGACCATGGCAGCGCCACTATGACTATGATGTACCCACCACTATCCGTTATCCCCGTGTCCCGGCTCACCTGTTGATGCAGGGTGCGGTCAAGGCCTATCCGGACAAGCCGGCCCTCAACTTTTTCGGAACCGAGACGACGTTCTGGCAGCTGCGTGAGCAAATTCTGCGCATGGCCAATGCCCTGGGGGCACTGGGCGTTCAAAAAAGCGAACGGGTAGGCCTTCATCTTCCCACCTCGCCCCAATATGTCATCGCATATCATGCCGCCATGTCCCTGGGGGCGATTGTGGTGAACCTGAACCCCATGTACACAACTGATGAATTAAAAGCCCTGGCTGAAAAAACAGGTATCACCACCCTGATCACATTTGACATGGTGCTCCAGAATATCAGGCCCCTGTGTCAGAACCTGGAGATCCCGCGGGTGATAGTTACCGCTGTCACGGACTTTATTGGGGGTTTTGACCAGAGCACCCGGGAGGGGCTGGAGATGGAAGAGGGTTGGCACCATTTTTCTCTGCTCCTGGATGGTTGTTCGGACAAGCGCTTTCCCCGGGTAGAGATCGCGCCTGAGGACCCGGCATTGATCCAGTTCACCGGAGGGACCACCGGCATCCCCAAAGGGGCGGTCCTCACCCATGCCAACCTGGTGGCCGCCACCCTGCAGGTTTCTCTCTGGGGCGGCCGCACTACCAACCTTACGCCCCCGGAGAGGCGCTCTGTGTTGGCGGTGCTGCCTTATTTTCACGTCTACGGCACTGTAGTGGCTATGAGCTGGGCGCTTTACAATTGTGCCACCCAGATACTGGTGCCCCGGTTCGAGCTGGATGAATTCATGGGAATCCTGGCCGGCTTTGAGGAAATCACCTTTTTCCCTTCTGTTCCCACCATGATCAATGCCATCATTAACCATCCCCAGGCGGCGGAGCTAAATCTCGACCGTAAACTGGGTTTGTTGAATTCAGGGGCCGCACCCATGCCGCAGGAACTCATCGATCAGATCACGGAAATGGGAATTTCATACGGCGAGGGGTGGGGCATGACCGAGACCACTTCCCTCGGGATTGCCAACCCCATCTTGGGCCTCAGCAAAGTGGGCAGTATCGGATTCCCGTTTCCGGACACTGATGTCAAGCTGGTGGACGTGGATGAGGGCCTGGAAGAGGTCCCGCAGGGGGAGCCGGGAGAGATCTTGATTAAAAGCCCTCTGATCATGAAAGAGTACTGGAAGGATCCGGAAGAGACGGCTGGACAGCTCAAGGACGGGTGGCTTTCCACCGGCGATATTGCGATACGGGACGAGGACGATTATTTCTTTATTGTGGATCGTAAAAAGGATATGATCATTGCCGGCGGATATAATATTTATCTGCGTGAGATCGATGAGGTGCTCTATGAGCATCCAAAAATTGCCGATGCCGTCGCGGTGGGCATTGCCGATGAGTACCGAGGGGAAACGGTAAAGGCTTTTATTGTGCCCAAAGAGGGGGAGACCATCACGGAAGAAGAGGTATTGGAATTCTGCAAAGAGAAACTGGCCCCCTACAAAAGGCCCAAACTGGTGGAGTTTCGAGAGTCCCTGCCCAAATCGGCAGTGGGCAAGATTCTCCGCAAGATACTGCGTGCCGAGGAAGAAGCCAAGGGTAATTGAAGGAGGATCAGGTTTTCCATGTGAAAAATACGAGATAAGGAGTAAATGACCATGAAGACAGACTATAAGACTATCGGGGTGGATCTGAAGGACGGTGTGGCTGTGTTAACGTTGAACAACCCGCCCGTGAACCAGCTTTCTCCACATTTTGCCCTGGAACTGGGCGAGGCCATCATGGGAGCCTATGGAGATGGTGATGTCAAGGCCGTGATCCTCACTGGCACCGGAAAAAACTTTGTGGCCGGAGCGGATATCACCCAGCTCCAAGGCTTAAAGGAAAGGGATGAGATTATTAATCAAGCCCTTAAGTGGGCGCGTTTCATGAACAGTATTGAAACTGGTCCCAAGCCCGTGATCGTAGCCATTAACGGCAATGCCCTTGGAGGCGGTCTGGAGCTTGCCATGGCCTGTCACTACCGCGTGGCTGCCAAAGGGGTCAATCTGGGACAACCAGAGGTGCAGATAGGCCTCATCCCCGGTGCGGGCGGCACACAGAGGCTGCCTCGACTCATTGGCCTTCCCAATGCACTGGAGATGATCACCATTGGGAAGCCCATCAAGGCTGAAAAGGCCCATACGAGAGGGCTCGTTGACGAGGTGGTTGAACAGGATGAATTGCTGGAGACGGCCCTTAAGGCTGCTCGCCGTTTTATCTCAGGTGAACTGAAACTCAATACGAGAATGACCCGCAGCAGACATGACCGGCTCCCCAGCACCGCTGAGAAAAAGGCCCTGTTGGACTTCACCAAGATCATGGCCGCGGAGAAAGCAAAGGGCTACATTGCCCCTTTCAAGGCCATTGAGGCCGTTGAGAAGGGTCTCAGTTATGACATTGAGCCTGACATCGAAAGGGAGGTGACGCTGTTCGCCGAGTGCGCCATTTCTGATGTTGCCAAGAATCTCATCGGCATATTCCTCAACACCCGGGCCGCTGGCAGGCTTCCACGCATAAAGGGTATCGAGCCAGCCAAGATCAAGAAGGTGGCCATGTTGGGTGGCGGGGTCATGGGCTCTGGCATTGTTAGCGTGCTGCTTAAGGGCGGATTTGAGACGGTTCTATGGGACATCAACGATGAGGTTATCAAGAAAGGGATAGCGTCGCTCCGCAAGACCTTTGATTATCCCATCAAGAAAAAGAAGATGACCCAGGCGGATCTGGAAAATATGATCGACAACCAGCTGACAACCACTACTTCTCTGGAGGACATGAAGGAGGTAGACCTGGTCATTGAGGCCGTGCTGGAGGACATGAAGATCAAGCAGGACATCTGGAAGAAGCTTGAAGGGATCTGTCCAGACCATACGGTCTTCGCGACAAATACCTCGGCCCTGCCCATCACGGAGATGGCGGGGGTCTTGTTCGACCCCGGCCGGATGATCGGGCTGCACTTCTTTAATCCGGCCCACCGGATGCAGCTTCTGGAGGTCATATGTGCCGAGAAGACCTCTGACCAGACCCTGGCCACCAGCGTGGCCTTTGCAAGGGCTATTAAAAAGATCCCCATAGTGGTCAATGACGGCCCGGGTTTTTACGTATCAAGGCAACTTGGAGGCCTTTTGGGGGGTGCCGTCTACTTATCCGCCGATGGGGTAGCTGGTGCGGTAATGGAAGAGGCCATGGTGGATTTCGGCATGCCCATGGGGCCTGCAACCTTAGCTGACCTTACGGGAATAGATATTAACTACCATGTGGGCAAGACCTTTGAGCGGAGATTGGGGGAGCGGTATAAGGTCCATCCCCTCACAGAAGTGGTCTACCGGACCGGATGTTATGGCCGTAAAACAGGGGCAGGGTATTTTGACTACGCCGGTGAAGAGCCGGTCCCCAACCAAAAAGTCGTGGAAGCGGTGCAGCAATATCTCAAGGATAATGAGGTCACTCCCAGGGAGATGTCAAAGCAGGAGGTCGTGGACGTTATGCTGGCTCTTGGTATCAACGAGGCCGCACTTATGATGGAGGAAGGTATCTGCGACCGGACCCAGGACATGGACCTGGCTATGATCTATGGTACCGGGTTTCCTCCTTACCGGGGCGGTATCCTCCGGTATGCTGATAAGTGGGGCATAAAGAACGTGTATGAAAAGCTTGTGGAGCTTGAAAAGAAATATGGGCTCCGCTTCAAGCCCGCCAACCTGGTCAAAGAAATGGCCGACTCCGGAAAAAGATTTTACGTGGATTAACTGATTTTTTGAAGGTTACCGAGCAAATCTAAAATCTAAAATTAAAAATCATAAGGGGAGGTTTACCAATGAAAGATGTGGTAATTGCAGGTTATTTGAGGACGGCGCAATCCCGGTCCAGGCCAAATGATCCGGCCAGAGACTGGTTTTGCAAGATCAGGGCTGATGATCTTTTGGCCAAACTGCTGCCAGAACTCATCAAGAGGGCGGGGGTTGATCCAAAGGAGATCGATGATTTTCTCGTAGGATCGGCCGTGGGCGTGACCGAGCAGTGGACATATGGGGGGCGGAACCCCATATTTTTAGCTAATTTGCCGGAGACCATCCCCGCCAAGTTCGTGGATCAGCAGTGCGGTTCAGCTATGGCAGGTATTCATGTGGGATTCATGGAAATCGCTCAGGATTTCGCAGATATTGTTATGGTGGGCGGCATTGAGCACATGACACGAGTACCCATGGGAGAGACCTTGGTAGACAGGGGGGCAATAGTCCCTAACATGACCCTCTTCCTGGATTCCTCTTACCAGCACTGGGATATAATGACTGCTATGAACATGGGGCTCACTGCAGAGAAACTTTTCTCCCAAACGGACTTCACCAAGGAGGATATGGACCGCTGGGGGGTCCGCGCGCACCAACGGGCCGCAAGGGCCCAGGCCGAGGGCTTTTTTGATGACGAGATCATGCCAATTGAAGTCGAGCAGGCCGACGGAACGGTCATGATCGTGGACAAAGACCAGGCCGTTCGGACCGATGCTACCCTGGAGGGCATGGCCGATCTTAAACCGGCCTTTAAGAAGGACGGCGTGATCACGGCCGGCAACTCTTCTCCTCTCAACGCAGCGGCCACCTCGATGTTGCTCATGTCCAAGGAGACCGCCAAAATGAAGGGGATAAAACCCCTGGCCACCATCCGCTCCATTGGTTTTGCCGGGGTAGATCCCACCATCATGGGGACAGGGCCGGTGCCCGCCAGTAAAAAGGCCTTAGACAAGGCTGGCCTCAAGGCCTCTGGCATGGACTTTTGGGAGATAAATGAGGCTTTCTGCATTGTGGCCTTAAACTGCATCAAGGAACTTGGGATCGACCCTGAAAAGGTCAATGTTATGGGTGGCGGCACTGCTATTGGCCATCCCTTAGGAGCCACAGGCGCTAGGTTGGTGGGAACATTGGCTCGCATTTTACAAAAAAGAGGCGGGCGTTATGGTTGTGCTACCGCCTGTGTTGGCGGAGGGCAAGGTGTAGCCACTATTGTCGAAAGGGAAGACTACGACTGGTAGTCTTAGAGTTGATGATTGACGATTGAAAAACATTATAAAAACAAGAGAGTACAGGTTCAGAGGTTATTTTTCTGCACGGCCGCGCTAAATGCCATGCAGCAGTATCTTGAAATCGTTCGATTGTTATGTTTCCTTTTTTCAGAAATCAGGAATCAACAGTTCAGTCCTGCCTTTTCTGGAGTGCTTTGCTGAAACCGTTCTGGCGCAATTCATATTGGAGCAGGGCCTCATCGCCCGGGACAAGCTTAAGGAGGTCGATGCGGAGTCCGCGGACGGAATTTTTTACCGGGGCAAGATCGAAACGGCCAAATTTTTTTGCCGTAACATTTTGCCCAATGTCTTTGCCCGGCACACTGTCGTGCAACAGGAAGACACTTCAGCCTTGGACATCCCGGAAGAGG
>DAOVAK010000605.1 GCA_030671095.1 Deltaproteobacteria bacterium
CCGTTCCTGTGATAAACTGTATCCATAGCGCTCCGGATTTTCCATGATAGTCTTGACAGCCGCAATGCGGAAGATAAATCGCTCGGTCTCAAGAGGCAACTTGAGCCTGTAAAAGTCCTTGACCCCTTGCTCCTTTATCTCTTTCTTCAGGTGGGCCCGGCCGTAATTGTACGCGGCTAGCGCTAAGGTCCAGGTGCCAAAGGCACTCTTAAGACGCTTAAGGTAATTAATGGCTGCCTCAGTGGACCGCTCAAAGTTTAACCTTTCATCTACTATGTGGTCCTTGCGAAGGTCATTTTGTCGACCAGTATGCGGCATAAACTGCCACGGTCCCATTGCTCCCTTACGGGATCGGACACGGATGAGAAGAGCACTCTCAACCACTGCGAGATACTTCAGGTCTTCAGGCATGCCAGCCTCAGCCAGCTTCTTTTCAATGTATGGGAAATAGCGTCCCGCCCGCTTAAGCCACATAAAAACCTGCGGCCGGTCCCAGACAGCTATTGTAAACTCTCTATCCAGCATCTCCCAAACATGGCGTTCTTCAAGAGGCATTGGCTCACCGCAAAGATTTATGGATTCCGGAAGGGGAAAGTCATCAAAGACAGGATAGTCTGCCTCCTGGGTAGGGAGAACAAGGGATGGATGGAGTACCATTAGGAGACTGAGGATCAAGAGAATCACACTCAGTCGAGAAAAGAAGGATAGTGTACGCATAAGGTAATCAAATAAAAAACGGTGGTCTCGCGTAGTTAAGGATGATCTAAAGGTTTTATACTATCGCAATCACAGACTAAGGTCAAGGCCTAAACTTGAGGTGAGGGTCAAAAAAAATAGCTCAACCAGAGGAATGCGCTATTTGGGGCCTTATGGAGGAGATTGGTACCCGGTATTTGGAACCCTCCATATTCCGTGCCTCTTTGGCCATAATGTAAATTGCCCCCCAAGGTTATCTGGATGGCCTCAGCTATGTCCCAGACAGCCCGAGGTTGCATTGTTCCTGAGGGATCAGCCAGGTTATTGATCACCGTCAAATAGACATTGAACAGAGGATGTAACTCCACCCTGATGTGGCCACCTAAGTAAGTCCGGCCTAAGGTATATAGCTCTCCCCGCTCAAGGCGTTCGGAAATGTGCTGGTCGGTAAATGCGTCTGTGTAGTGATTGTCACACAGGCCGTTAAAATAAAACTCCAAGAATCCGTAAAAGTTCTTTTTCCACCACACCCAGGAGTAATCCATATTAGCCACGAGGGAAAAATACCCGTTCATTTCCGTATCTTCCAGAAAGGTCCATGTACCATCCAGGCGCCAGGCCGTATCCCCAAGATATCCGCTGCTGCCAAAGCCGACAACTTTATCACTGTAGTGTTCGGCAACCATGATATCAAACTCGGTGGTACCTCGGGCAAGGTGAAGCTTTCCAGCCAGAGACGACTGGTCCCATTCCACATCTCCAGTTATCGAATCACGCCTCGGTACATACAGGAACTGGAAGTCACCTATCTTATTCACGGAAAATTGGGTGGACACCATGTCATCGCCAATCTTGTAATCCCGCTCGATATCCACCGGCGAAAAGGGGTTAAATAGGTCCATGGGGTTAAACATCAGTCCGTTTCCCCAGGTGACCGCCTGCCTACCAACGCTGACGACACCCCATCTCGGCAGCATGGTCATGGAAAGCCGGTCTAAGCGATGATAAAGGATATGGCCCTCATCCTCATCAATGGTCTTGGTCAAGTCCATAAAGCGACGATCGTCTTCCAAGGGGCGGCTGACCATAAAAGCCGCCTTGAAAATATCCGGGTAAAGCCGCTCTAAGGCCTTCACCTTACGGCGAGTATCTCCACCTGAAATGATGGCCTCATAGTGGGTTTCGAAGATCCCCCACTCCTCAAAAAAGACCCTGTTTTTGACTCGCAACTCAATGTTACCATCGTAATAAGGGCCTGTGCCTACGGGCTGGAAAACTGATTCGTCATCTGGCCATGACACAGATCCCCTGCCCTTGAAATGCCCGCCCCACTCGCCATCGATCTTCTTATACCATGGTGTGGGCGATATAGACTGGTCCTTGGATGTAGCTGAAGCGTAGATATCTGAGTAATCCCATGATGCCCATGATGTAACCGGCAGAATGTAGGCTAAAGAAATCCCAAAAAGCAGAAACCCAGGAAGTATGAGGGTCTTGTTCAGATAATCTGTAATCATGTTCTGCGCTGTCTAGACAAGGGGATGTATTCTGTGACAATTAACCTTCCCGGACCTGGTCATCTGCCACGAGGCCGTCCCTGATAAGGACGAGCCGCCGGGCATAGTCCATGACCATCTTATCGTGGGTGGAAAAGATAAAGGTGGCCTTTTTCTTCTCGTTTAATTGCTTCATTATTTCCAGCAGGCCTTTTCCGGTCTTGGAATCCAGATTGGCAGTAGGCTCGTCTGCCAACACAATAGATGGATCAGATACGATTGCCCGGGCAACGGCTACTCGCTGCTGTTCCCCACCGGATAGCTCGGCAGGACGCCGATCGTATTTACCTGCCAAACCCACATCATCCAAGATGGCCTTGGCCCTTTCCGTTCGCTCAGCCGACGGTACGCCCTGGAGGAGCATGACGAATTCCACGTTTTCTAATGCGGATAGGACCGGGATAAGATTATAGGCCTG
>DAOVAK010000441.1 GCA_030671095.1 Deltaproteobacteria bacterium
CAACCACTGATGAGGCTACGGCCCTTTTCGCCTTTCCTCAATCCACCTTGGTGGGCAACTCGTCTTTAAAAAGCTGTAGGGCATGCTCCATATCAGGGCCACGCATTCGTTTCTTCGTCGTATAATAGGCTTGAAGATTCAGCATCTTCAGATTCTCAGAGCGTTCCCTGGCTCCCGTCATAAGCTCATCCACATTGCTATAAAGACCGTGGAACATTCCCCGCTCTACCCCCTCAAGTGGACTGTAGGCTTTTGCATGGAGGAGGGTCTCCATCTGCCACTGCCGTGGAATCGCCGATCGGCATAGCAAAAGTAGCCAACTGGGCATGGGAATGCCCATCACCATTTCGCTCATCTGGATGAGATAAGGCCCGTCAATAATAAGACGAAGGTCACATGAAAAGGCGAGTATGGCCCCACCAGCAACCGCATGGCCGGTGCAGGCCGCAATGGTGGGGGCAGGGAAAGAGAATACCCGTAACATGGTTCGAGCAAAAACCTCAGCAAAGGTGTTCAGTTCGGTCGGGGAGAGTGTGGGCACCAAATTGAGGTCAAGACCTCCGGAGAAGAAATCGGGGCGCCCTTTAATAATCAGCACCTTAGCGCCCTCTTTTTCACTGCGATCCAGGGTTTCGCCCATTTCCTCGAAAAAAACCCAGTCCATCGCATTCGCCTTGCCGTCATCCATTGTAATCTGGGCAACGTCGTCTGTTAGCTCATAATGGATTTTCATCACGATCTCCTCCCTGTTTAGAAGGCCATTACATACCTATACCCAGACCACCTTTTGTCAAGAGTAAAGCGCTGGGATCACGCCTACGATCGACCTGTTTTAAGGTGTAAAACCCTTTCTCTGACCTGTACAAAAAATGTCGATTTTCACCGGTTTTAACGTTTTTTGTCAGAATTCTCAATGGCCAGTTAGATCCGATTGTATCTAAGCCCCCGTATTTTATTGATATATCTTACTTCAAGAATGTCGGTACAAATCTTGCTTATTATTTTGGATTACACCCCAAAAAGACTGAACATTTCTCAACCTACGTGACTTACAGAAAATAGTCTTTATGAAAAAGCACCATCTCATATCTAAAATGATGTATCTGCTTATCTTGGGCAGCTCGCTTCTATTTGGGGCGCCATCTGCTGCCTCAGAACTCTTTCCCGTTTACCCTTGCATCGAACCGAATGTGCTTTTCTGGATAGAAGCCTACAGTAACTATTCGACCGCAGAGGGCATCATCCATGACAGCAACAATTTGAATATTATCTACGATGTCATTGAGTTATGGCCACCTGAAAAGCACGGGTCCAGGAAGGTAAACAGGAAACGGATAAAAAAAGCCAAGAGGAAATATAAAAGGATCTTGAGTAAACTGGCAAGCAATCCTTCCACCCAGGACCAGGAGGCAAGAATGATAGCGGGCCTGTTCGGGCCTGATGCGGTTCCAGCCGATTTCCGAAGGGCTATGTACAATATTCGCTGCCAGACTGGCCAGAGGGATCGTTTTGTGAAAGGACTTATTCGTTCCGGCGCTTACATTGACGAGATTAGGGAAATCTTTCGCTCAGAAGGTCTGCCCGAAGATCTCGCCTACCTGCCTCACGTGGAGTCTTCCTTTAATCCCAGGGCGTATAGCAAATTCGGCGCTGCAGGCATCTGGCAATTCACGCACTCAACCGGCAAGCGGTTCATGACTATTGGCTATGCTATGGATGAACGAAGGGATCCCATTCGATCCTCTAAGGCTGCGGCAAAATTGCTGAAGCAGAATTATGAAAAGCTGGGAAACTGGCCCATGGCCATTACCGCTTATAATCACGGCGTCACGGGTATACTGCGGGCAAAGAGAGCCAAGGGCGGCTATGAGGAAATTTTCAAGCACTATAGGAGAAGGCGCTTTAAGTTCGCCTCCAGGAATTTCTATGCCGAATTTCTGGCTGCCAGACAAGTGGCAAAAAACTACAGGCGATATTTCGGCCTGCTCCAACTGGACAAGCCGTTTGACACGCGGCAAGTGCTTTTGGAGGGTTATACCACCATTACCGACCTGTCCCGCCATTTTCAAGTGGACGTGGAAACCATCCGCAGCCTGAATCCCGCTTTGCGCCCGCCGGTACTCAAGAACCAAAAATATGTGCCAAAGGGATATGCGCTGCGCTTACCGGCCGATGCGGTGGAGGGAAAACGGGTTGCCTCTGCCGAAATGTTAGAGACCATCTACAGGCTTCGCCAGAAACCGAGCCGCTTCTATCGCGTAAAGCGGGATGACACCGTTGGTGAGATTGCGCAGATGCACGGAGTCAAGGTCTCTGACCTGATCATGGCCAACAATCTCGATTCCAGGGCCACAATCTATATCAATCAGAATCTGCGGCTACCTTTGCCTGGTGAAAAGCTTGAGAGGGTAGAGACAACCCCTAAGATCTCCACTCAACTCGCCTCTGCAAGCGAGGCCCAGACAAAAGAGGTTGCCGTCATCCCACCTGAGAATGAACCCCCCGCGTTCGAGGGAAAGACGCCTGCTTCTGATTTGCCGGTCACCCCGGCCGTGGTCGTGGGCAACCTGGAAGTGGAGCATGTTATGACAGAGGATGGCAGGCAGATTGGCGTTATTCGGGTGGAACTGGAAGAAACACTGGGGCATTATGCTGATTGGCTGCGCGTTCCCACCTGGGCGATCCGGCGGTTGAATGGCTTTCGTTATGGAAAGCTGTTACGCATCCATCAGAAAGTCAAAATTCCACTGGATAACGTCTCCAGAGAGCAATTTGAACAGGCCCGAATAGAATATCACCAAGAGCTTCAAGAGGACTTTTTCAGTGTCTACAAAATTGAGTCTGTGCAGATCTATCGGGTCAAGAACGGTGATAGCATCTGGACACTCTGCAATGAGACGTTCAAACTACCGCTATGGTTAGTGAAGCAATATAACCCAGATGTGGATTTCTACAACTTGAGACGGTCGCAGAAGCTCGCAATTCCCGTGGTGGAAAAACGTAGTGAACCCCCTGGCGAGGCGACGGAACTCTAGTCTGACAACGGAGGATGCCCTGCAAATTGATGGCCAGAGGCCATCAGCTATCTTCACCTGTCTTCTGTTTAATTGGGGTCAACAAAGTTTCCTCTTCCTTTGTCTTGACAACTGTGATAAGCTTCTTAACTTGCCATTAATAAGAATAATATCTCCCTAGTCTAAGTTGTTTAGTGCAGGACATCTCTCCCCTGGGTGTCTCGGCATAGGAAGGAAAGCTCTCGTGATAATTAGGTGTATGCATGGTCTGATTGAAGGGCAGTGCAGCATATGTGGGAAACTGGTAGAAAAATTGAGATCGGAAAAGCTGCAAACAGCAACAGACAAGCCCTCCAACAGGAAGGCCAAAAAGGCTAAAAACTAACATCTTCGAATCAGCAAAGGATCAACCCCTTCAGCACCCCTCCTCAGCATCATATTGGCCGAGCTTGAGAAACATGACCAAAATGGTGACCGACAGCATTAAAATGCCTACAACCCTGATCCCT
>DAOVAK010000407.1 GCA_030671095.1 Deltaproteobacteria bacterium
GCATGGAGTTTTTGCTGGACAAAATTAAAGGAACAAAGAATAATAAAGCCTTTTTGGAATCTATGAGTGAATAAAATCGCTTTCAGCGATTTTATAGGGGAGGAGAAATGAAAAAGGGAATTCATCCGGATTACCATAAAGCCATTGTCCACTGTGCCTGTGGTCATGAATTTGAGACAGGGTCCACCCTGAAAGAGATAAAGGTTGAGATCTGTTCCAAGTGTCACCCGTTTTTTACAGGAAAACAGAAATTGGTGGATTCGGCTGGCAAGGTGGAACGTTTCAGACGTAAGTACGCAAAATTTAACAAAAGTGAGGCGTCAACTGGTCCGAGTAAAAGCGCGGAAGATTAGCATCTGATCACCCAAATCCGAAGGAAGACCCACTCAAAAAGCTCCCCTCGGCATTTCCTCTGAAAGACACAGTCCCTGAGCGGATCAAGATAGCAATCCAAATAGCCTTAGATTGCCTCCGACGGTGAGCAATTATGCCTGAGCTTTGGTTAGAGGAATTGCCTATCAGAGGATCGACCGACGAGATGATCTGAATTGCCCTGAATAGGGGCGCGCTCATCAGGGGAAAGGGCCAAAGGTCATTTGCTTATGTTTGCCAAAGTTGAGGAGATCGAGAAACGTTTCGAGCAGCTCGAGAATGAGCTAGCCCGTCCTGAAATTATCCGCGATCAGAAAACCTATCAAAATTATATAAAGGAGCACAGCCTCCTATCTCCAATCGTCAATACCTACCGGAGATACAAAGCCGTACAGGAGGAAATGGAAAACAACCGCCCTCTCCTGAGTGACCCTGATCCAGAAATGAGAAAGCTGGCCCGAGAGGAGATTGATACACTCAAGTCGAATCTTTCCGAATTGGAGAAGGAGCTCAAATTGTTGCTCCTTCCACAGGATCCAAATGATGAGAAAAACGTCATCCTAGAAATAAGGGCTGGCACAGGCGGAGAAGAGGCGGCCCTTTTTGCTGCTGATCTTTTCACGGCATATATAAAGTATGCAGAGCTAAAAGGATGGAAAACGGAAATCTTGAGCCAAAACATTACGGGTATTGGCGGGTTCAAGGAGGTCGTCCTTCTCGTGGAGGGTCAAAAGGTCTACAGCCGTCTCAAGCATGAAAGTGGTGTACACCGTGTGCAGAGGGTCCCTGAAACTGAAGCACAGGGTCGGATACACACATCTGCAGTGACGGTTGCCGTGCTCCCTGAAGCGGAGGAAGTGGATGTGGAGATTAATAAGGATGATCTCCGTATCGATGTCTTCCGCGCATCCGGACATGGAGGCCAACATGTGAATGTGACCGATTCCGCGGTTCGTATCACCCATCTGCCCACAGGTCTTGTGGTGTCCTGCCAGGATGAGAAATCACAACACAAGAACAAGGCAAAGGCCATGAAGGTGCTTAGATCTCGATTATTGGACATGCAGATGGCAGAACAGCAGTCAAAGATCTCAGAAGAACGCCGGAGCATGGTCGGTTCAGGGGATAGGAGCGAAAAGATAAGGACCTATAATTTTCCTCAAAGCAGGGTGACAGATCACCGAATCGGTAAAACCTTGCATAGACTTGAAGACGTGCTGCAGGGGCAGATGGACATGCTCATTGACCCCCTGATTACCCATTTCCAGGCCGAGGCCCTTAAGGGGGAGTAACTCATCATTGGGATCTAACATTATTACAAATCGAGTGCGAGCCATGAGCGCCAAGAGTTGGACTATAAAAGAACTCCTAGAGGTCACAACAGACTATCTGGAAAAGAAGGAGATTGAGAGCCCTCGCCTGAGTGCCGAAATCCTCTTGGCCCACCAATTAAACATCGACCGCGTAAAACTCTACCTCAGGTTTGATCAACCCCTTCATGACAAGGAAGTTGCAGGATATCGCTCACTCATCAAAAGGCGACTCACCAGAGAGCCCCTTCAATACATCACAGGCGTGCAGGAGTTTTGGTCGCTGGATTTCAGGGTGGGCCCGCAGGTCATGGTCCCCAGGCCTGAAACCGAACTCCTGGTAGAGCATGCGCTCGCTTTGTGCCGCGGAAATAGGTCGGCCGAAGGCCCGTGTGCAAGGATTCTTGATTTGGGAACGGGATGTGGGGCTCTCGCCATAGCTATTGCCCGTGAGCTTGAAGGGGTTGCTGTATGGGCCAGTGACATCTCCCAGGAGGCATTAGACATTGCCAGAGGGAATGCAAAAAGGCACGGGGTGGAAGAGAGGATCGAGTTTATACTCAGTGACCTGTGGCAGGGTCTTTCGCATCAGGAACTCGCCTTTGACATCATTGTATCCAATCCTCCTTACATCAACTCTGAGGCCATAGCCTCCCTTGCTCCAGAAGTCAGAGACCATGAGCCCAGGCAGGCGCTTGATGGGGGAGAGGAAGGGATGTTTTACATAAGGAATATCATTGAGGAGGCACCGAAGCACTTGAACCCGGGTGGGTGGATATTACTGGAAATGGACCCGGAGCAGACCACAAAGGCCTTGGGACTGATTGAAGAGAACAATAGTTACGGAGAAAAGGTCCGACACAAGGACTACAGCCATTTTCACAGGGTGGTTATGGCTCAGACCATTCATGGGGCCAAGCCTTGACCACCACCGCTGCAATACTTCCCCTGGCATGAGGCCGCTTTCAGCCTTCTATCCGATTAAGCCTCCATAGCACATGCCGGCGACGGTGGAGAGCGAAACGATAATAATGCAAAAAGAGGCTGTTTTCTTGAGTCCCATGACGCTGCCAATGACGAGGAGGTTTGGAAGAGAGAGGGCGGGTCCAGCCAAGAGGAGAGCCAATGCAGGCCCTTTCCCCATGCCAGATCCTAGCAGACCCTGGAGGATGGGTACTTCTGTCAAAGTGGCAAAGTACATCATCGCGCCGGCGACTGATGCGATCAGGTTGGCGCCTATGGAGTTCCCGCCCACTAGACTCTGGATGTATTGTTCCGGAATCAGAGCAGAGTGGCCTGGCCGACCCAGCATGAAACCGGCCACGAGTATTCCCGCACCCAGAAGGGGAAAGATTTGCTTCATAAAGCCCCAGGTTGAGTCCACCCAATCCAGCACCTCCTGGCGGGTGAACCAGGACTTCAGCATTCCGGCAAGCACAATTAAGAGAAAGCCAGTAATGTACCATTTGGCGGCAAAAAAGATGGCCCAGGGACCGGAAGACTCTCCTGCAGGTTCAGCAAAGGCGGCAAAGATCAGGATCAAGACCATGGTCAACATATAAAGTGCATCCTGAAAGAGCGTTCGTCCTTTCACATCTTCATCGGGAAGATACAGATGTCCAGCCGTACGGGCTGCATCATCTTCTCTAAAAATAAAGGCCATGAGAATCCCGCTGATGATGGCAAATAGGATCGCTCCGATAGCTCGGGCCAGGCCGAGTTGCCATCCAAGGATTCGCGCTGTAAACACGATTGCAAGCACATTAATGGCCGGGCCGGAATAGAGAAAAGCCGTGGCAGGTCCAATACCAGCCCCTCTGGTGTAAATGCCGGCAAAAAGCGGTAGCACGGTGCAGGAACAGACCGCAAGCACCGTTCCGGAGATCGAGGCGACCGAATAGGAAAGGACCTTGCTGGCAGAAGACCCAAAATACTTGAGGACAGAGGCCTGAGAGACAAACACCCCAATGGCCCCTGCTATGAAAAAGGCGGGTATCAAGCAGGTCAACACATGTTCCCGGGCATATTCCTGAAGCATCATTAGCGCCTCCAGCCAGGAGCGCTGAAGAATGGCATGGTGCCAGGGTACAAAATAACACG
>DAOVAK010000429.1 GCA_030671095.1 Deltaproteobacteria bacterium
AAGGCAGTACCAGGCGGTCATGCGTGAGCCACTTCCAAGCTTTGCTAATCGTCCTATTTTGTTCTTCGTTTCAGGATCCCGGATGACGATAAATCGCCACGGCTGATAATTCTCCCCCGTTGGTGCCCATCTTGCCGCCTCGAGAATTTTGTCGATCATCTCATCGGGCACGGGATCCGGCTTGTACCTCCGAATACTCTTCCGCGTGGTGATAACATCTAAAATGTCTCTCATAAGCCCTCCGATCTCTTATGCTGTTGCACTCTCCTCCTGAAACGCATCAGCCCTCAACATTGAAAACCAACTGGGCGGCCTTTCCCATAACAATGTCGATCTCCTCATGCGTGAATGGGATATCCGTATCCGGTTCCTTGATGGCCTTCACCCATTCATCCTCAGGGCACCAGAAGGTGGGCATGGGGGTATCACTGGCAAAAAGCACTTTCCAGGGCGTCGCCCAGTCGATAAAGTCCCGCAACCATCGGTAAAACGCCTGAGGATTCACACGGTAATCCAGCTGACGGATCGAAAGATCCACATATACATTCGCCAAGACCGTCGCCGCCAACCTCGCCTGTTCCCAACTCTCCAACCCAGCATGCGCCATGATCATTTTGACTTCGGGAAAGTGCTCTGCAGCAGAGGCGATGTAGATGGGCTGTCCATACTCCCAATTGAATTCTATTCCCCCGCTATGAAACATAATCGGCACGCCCCAATCTGCACATTTCTCATATAGGGGGAAACAGACAGGATCGTTCGGGTAGAACCCGGCCGATGGATGAAGCTTAAAGCCCTTCATGCCAAATTCCTCGATAGCCTCCTTGGCTTGTTCCAAAGCATCCGGTCGCCTGGGATCGAGGGCTGCCAAAGGGATGAAGCGCCCTTCATATTTTCTGGCCATCTCAGAATGGATACGATTCTGCTCTCTGTTGTTAACTTTTGGCTCCCCCGTGACGGCATAGGCCCAATCCACCCCAAATATAACACTCTTGTCTATCCCCGCCTTGTCCATGGTCTCGATTAACTTGCTACAATCGGGGTCCACTCTGGCCTTCAATAAATTTATGTATTCGCTGGGCGTTATTTTTGTCCTGTGGACCCTATTGTAGATGTTGGAGGCCATTCGCGCATTCCCTAAGATGAACTTGCTTTTTACAAAACCTGGAATAATCAGATGTACATGGGTGTCAATGATCATTTTATTTTCCTCCTATCGTTGATTACTTTCCATCCAGAAATGCCTCTTTGCCTGCACTACGGCAGTCGAACGCTCTCTCTGATGAGTTCTACAATTCTGTCAGGCGGTGTGCCAGGGAGAAACACCTTTTCAACACCCATATCCATAAGCGCGGGCACTTGGCGTCTTAGGATGACTCCCCCGACAACCACCATCACGTCTTCAACCCTATTGGCTTTGAGGCCTTCCATCATCTTAGGGATCAACACCATATGATCTCCGGAAAGAAAACTCAGGCCCAGAACATCCACGTCTTCCTGAATGGTGGCGCTGACCACCTGCTCCGCAGTCTGTCGGATCCCCGTATAGATCACTTCCATCCCAGCGTCTTTTAGTGCACGGGCCACCACCTTTGCACCACGGTCATGACCGTCCAGACCTACTTTGGCAATCAGCACCCTTATCTTTCGAGGTTCCATGTTTTCCTTCCAGTTTAGGTTAGATATAAGTGGATGCCTTGAATTCTCCCCACTTCTTCCTCATGACCCTGCAAATCTCTCCGATAGTGGCATAGCATTTGACCGCTTGGATGATGTAAGGCATGAGGTTCTCATCTTTTTCAATGGCCCCCTCCAGTTCCTTCAAGCGCCTGCGGATCTCTTTATCGTTTCTTTCGGCCTTGACTCTGGCCAGCTTCTGTTTCTGGACATTTTCCACGCTGGCATCCACTTCAAAGATATCCTGCTCCTCTAGAGCCTCTTCCCCTGGCATCACATATTTGTTGAGTCCAACAATGACCCTCTCCCCGCTGTCAACGCGCTTCTGGAATTTCACGCTGCTTTCCTGAATTTCCTTGTACACAAACCCGTTGTCGATAGCCCCGAGCATTCCGCCCATTTCATCTATTTTCTCCAGATATTCGGCAGCCCTTTTCTCAATCTCATGGGTCAGAGACTCCACATAATAAGACCCCGCCAAAGGATCGATGGTATTGCTCAGGCCGCATTCGTGCGCTAGGATCTGCTGGGTTCTGAGGGCAATCGTCGCTGCATCCTCTGTGGGAATGGCATAGCCTTCATCCCAACAGGCCGTGTGAATGGCCTGATCGCCTCCAAGAATCCCCATCAGGGCATGCATTGTCACCCTGACAATGTTATTGATGGGCTGCTGTGCCACCAGTGTGGAGCCGCAGGAACCGGTAAAGATCCTAAAGAGATAGCTCTTTGGATTCTTGGCCTGAAATCTTTCCTTCATGATTTTCGCAAACAACCTTCTCGCAGCCCTGAACTTTGCAACCTCCTCAAACAGATCCATGTAGCACCCGAGGCTGTAAGAGAGGCGCGGCGCGAAATCATCCACCTCAAGACCCCTTTCCCGGGCCTTCTCAATATACGTGATGGCGTCTGCAAGGGTGAAAGCCAGCTCCTGTATGGCATCTGCACCCGCTTCGCGGAAATGATATCCTGCAATGTTTAAGGTGTTCCATCGTGGGACATGCTCCGCGCAATACTCCACCACATCCAAAACGAGCTTGATGCTCGGCTCGGGTGGAAAAATATAGGTCCCCCTCGCTATGAATTCCTTCAAAATGTCGTTCTGGGTGGTTCCCATGAGCTTCTCTTGGGACACACCCTGCTTCTCTCCAACGGCAATATACATGGCGAGCAGAATTGTGGCGGGTGCGTTAATCGTCATGGAGGTGGATACCTTATCCAGCAGGATACCCTGAAAGATGATTTCCATGTCGGCTAATGTATCCACCGCAACCCCCACCCTGCCTACAGCGCCTTCGGCCAGCGGATCATCCGAGTCGTAGCCCAGCTGAGTTGGGAGATCAAAGGCCATGGACAAACCCGGCATGCCCTGCTCCAGGAGGTAGCGATAGCGTTTGTTGGTGTCCTCTGCGGTGCCGAATCCCGCGTAGTTTCTCATGGTCCACAGCCGCCCGCGGTACATGGTGGGATAGACCCCTCGGGTGAAGGGGTATTGTCCGGGGAAGCCCAGATCGGCGTCATAATCAATGGCCTCCACGTCCACAGGGGTGTAAAGCCTTTTAACCGGAATGCCGCTTTCCGTCTTAAAAACCTCCTCCCTTTCGGGCGAACGTTCCAACACCCCCCTGAGCGTTCTGTTTTCCCATTGATCCATGTTCTCTTTTGTCTTCTTCATGGCCTAGCCCCCGACAGTTTCTGCTTCTTCAAGCTCTTCGGTTGAAAGACACCTGATAACCTGATCCCTTGCCTTTTGGATATGACTTCGGATGCGTTCGACACTTCCTAAGATGTCCTTTTTCTTCATTCTCTCCACTACTTGATGATGTTCTTGTGCAGAGGATACCATTCGGCGCGGATCGTAATTGTCCAATCTTGCGCGTAGGAAGATATGTTCGAAGTTCCGCTTCAGGAGCCATCTGAGGATT